>NZ_LSKH01000077.1:0-4957 GCF_001557395.1 Sphingomonas sp. CCH5-D11
GGTCGTCACATATACGTCCGTTCGCGTGACACAGCAGGATCGCTCCGTCATTGATGTCGGATTTCAAAGTCGATGTCAGCAGACTCTCAAACACACTGTCAGCCAGTGACGAACGCGGCGGTAAATCGATTAGCTGGCGGCCGTCCATAACAGCGCCGCGCCGTTAACCCAGAAGATCGCCAATACACCAGTAGTTAGGCGAGGCGACATTGGACGCTCCGGCTCATCACCCTCAGTGGGGTAATTGACCGTGAACGCCTGCCCTTCGTGGCCGCTGCGGAACGCCATCAAGTTGAATGTCACGCCCCAACCGGCGAATAGCGTCATTAGCCCTGGAAAAATCCAGCCCGACCAGTCGGAAGCCTGTCGGCCTCCACCCGCGAAATGAACGATAAGCAGAGCTACGCATCCGCTAATTACCGCCGAAGCAATCGGTCGCAATGATCGATCAATGGTCATTGTGGTTCTGTAGCTGAGGAGCCTCAATATGATGTTAAACGGCGGAAATCCGGTACATTTGGGCTTTTTCTGACTGCGTTGAGCGTTCACCCTGCCGCCTTCAACGCCGGGGTATCGGGTGCTGCGCTGCGGAGCAGCGCAAGTTCGCGGTAGAGGGTGGATCGTCCAAGCCCAAGTTGCTTCGCAGCCTGCGCCGGCCGGACACCCGCCTCGACCAGCTTCAGTGCCGACGCGAGCTTATCGGTGTCGAGCGTCGGCCGACCTGGCACCTTGCCGCGTGCGCGGGCAGCGGCGATGCCGTCGCGGGTTCGCTCGATGATGAGCCGGCGTTCAAAATGAGCGATGGCGCCAAAAACATGGAACACCAGCTCGCCGGCAGCCGATGACGTATCCAGGCGCTCTTCCAACGATCGGAACGCCAGACCCCGCGCCTTGAACGTGTCTATCGTCTCCAGCAGCTCCTTGAGCGAGCGGCCGAGCCGGTCGAGCCGCACGACGCAGATGGTGTCGCCGGCACGGCAGAAGCCCAGCATTTCGGTCAGGCCCGGCCGATCGAAGCCCTTACCGGACATAATGTCGTCAAACACCCGGATCGCGCCGGCTTCCTCGGTCAGTCGGCGCCGCTGCACCTCCAGGTCCTGGTCGCTGGTGGAGACGCGGGCATAGCCCAGCACGTCCGGCATCGTGTCACCCCCTGTCCCTAATCCGCTCGGTTTGTGGACGAGCGGGCCAGCACTCGCAAAATCCGGCGCCAACCGTCTCTAAATACTGTCCACAAACCCGCCGTGTCCAGAAAATCTGAACCGCATTTTGTGGACGATTTCCGGATCGCAGCGGATTACCCAGCGCGCCGCCACCTTGGTTCGAGCATGGCAGCGGGCGTCGGTCATGTTGCGGAGCCGGCGGATCGACTGAGCAGTCCCGTCAGGCGATCCTTGTTCGCGTCGCTCCGTAGCGCGTTGAGCTCCTGGCGGAGCCGCTGCGCCTGCTGCGTCGCCTCGCCCAGGCGCTTCTCGGCCGAGGCGGTACGCTCGATCATGGCACCGACAACCGCGCGGACGTTGGCGGCGTCGTCGGCCAGTAAAACCGCTGACGCCTTGACGAGATCGCGGTTGCAGCACCGGCGTCTGCTGGGATTGAAAGCGGGCGACAAACTCAGCCATCATCGCCCCGTTGCGTCCGTTGAAATGGTCATCCAGCGGTCGGCAGCCCTTGACCCGCTCCGCGCGGAAGGCGCGGTAGTCACCTCGGACTTCGCACCATGCGCCGATCATCGTTACATGGCTGAAGAGGTACAGGCCAAGCGGCCAGATCGTCCGCGTCGTCGGTGATCCTTTCGCGTCCTGATAGTCGATACGCAGCTTGCGCCCTTCGCGGATCGCTGCACGAATTTGGGGAATGTGATCTCCGAAGCTGACGCCGTCCTCCAGCGGATGCGGGACCAGCAGCTTGGCAATCCGAATCTGGTGCAGCACGTCGGGCGGGACGACTGCCTGCACCTTGGCCAAAGCGTCCTCCGCCCCCCGCGCAAGATCGGCGTCGCCGCGTTCCATCACCATTGCCAGTCCCAGAACGATCGCGTCGATCTCGCCCGAATTGAACATCAGGGGCGGGAGGTCGTAGCCGGTTCGCAGGACGTAGCCCAAGCCTACTTCGCCCTCGATCGGCACGCGCGACGCCTGGAGCGTGACGATGTCGCGGTAGATCGTCCGCGGCACGACCTCCAGTTCTCCAGCCAGTTCAGAGGCCGTCACCGGCGCATTCGCACGGCGCAGGATTTGGATGATCTGCAACAGGCGATCGGCACGACGCATGTGAGGTCTTCGCTCCCCGTCACTACTGACAGAACGCTGTCAGTAGCACCACGCTACATTGGATCCACCCAACAAATCGAGGAGCCTGGACGGTGAACCCCTTTGAAGACACCATCATCGATCACCTGAACATTGGCGTGTCGGACGCGGCGCGATCGAAGGCATTCTACGAGGCGGCGCTGGCGCCCCTTGGGCTCAAACTCCTGCACACCTTCTCGCCTGAAAACGCTGAACAAGGCGGTGAGCAGCAAAAGACGCAAGGAACGATCCACGGTTTCGGCCGGCAGTACAAACCGCTGTTCTGGATCGTAGGTAACGCACGGGTCGGGGAAGCCACCCATTTCGCGTTCAAGGCGCGAACGCGCGCGGAGGTGGATGCATTCTACACCGCAGCGCTCAAGGCGGGCGGCACCGACAACGGCGCGCCTGGCATCCGGCGTTATCACGAAAACTATTACGCCGCCTTCGTTCATGATCCGGACGGGATCAACATCGAGGCGGTCTGCAATTCTCCCGAATGAGCGAAGCCGGTCGGCGGGCAGTTCGCTGTTGAGCGCCCGCCGTCTCACAATGGATGGTGAAGAGAGAATGTAGTCGGCTTCTCAAAACCTATGTCTAAGGGTGCTGGTGATATCCGAACGACTGTTGGTCACTTCGGCGCGAGCGCGAAATCGACCCGCGCCGCGACCACGCCGTTGTTCGTGCCGGCCATGACGGGCGGGGCGGCGCTCTGCATCGCGACCACGGGCGGCGGTGCTACGGGCATCGCCGTCATATCGCCGGCCTGCGGTAATTCGCCGCCAGTGCCGCCATCCCGGATCGAAAGCACCCGCACGATATGCAGCCCGGCCGCGGCGGCATATGCGTCCGCTTTCGCGCGTGCGGTTTTGTAGGCATTTCCGTAGCCGGTGAGGTTCGCCTTTTCCGGATCGGCGACCGAAAGGTCGGGGCCGGACACGATGTTGGCACCGGCGTCAGTGACGGCGGCGATCGCCGCGCCTACTTTGCCGGTGTCGCGCATCCGAACGGTGACGCTGTTGGCGACCTCGTACTGTCCCTTGTTCGCGCCCCAAGTGATGCGGTTCACCGACAGATTGCGAGTTTGGATATCCCGTTGGGCGACGCCTAACTTTGCCAGTGCCTGCGTGATCGCGGTCATGGTGCGAGCGTTCCGTTCGGACGCGCCGCGGGCATCCGCGGCGATGCTCGACAAGCCGGCGGTGAACAGCGCCTGGTCAGGCGTCGCCTCGGTGCGGCCGGTGCCCGTCACCGACAACAGCGTCTCGCCCGGCTGAAGGCCGATCGGATCGGGGGTGGCGTTGCAAGCGCCGAGACCAGCGCATAGCGGCGCGACCCAGATCAGACTCCTCATCCGCGTTCTTCCTTCTCGTTCTCTACCTGGAAGACACGTCTATCGATACGGTCGAGGTTTTCCCATTGGGATGCTAATTTTGGGACAACGAAAGGTCAGCCCAGGATAGGTGTTCCTATAACTACGCCATCCTCAAGCTGAAGCTTTTGCCACTGCCGCTCTCGCGCATAGTGGTACAAGGCAGAGTAGAGCCGCCAGCATCCAGAAAGCGGCCGTTAGGCCGGTATGCCCCGCGACGAAACCGATCGCAGCCGGACCTGCCAGGATGCCGGCGTAGCCAACCGTCGTAATCGAGGCGACGGCAAGCTCAGGCGGCATCGCGTTCTGTGCGCCAGCCTGGCGAAACAATACCGGCACCGTGTTCGATGCACCAAGTCCGATCAACATCAGACCCAACATGGCGACCACGGCAACCGGTGCGAGCAGCATGATCCCGTAGCCCATGAGCGCCAGCAAGCCGCCCCAAAACATGGTCTGACGATCACCAATTCGAGCCACCACCCGATCGCCGGTGAGCCGCCCTGCGGTCATCGCAATAGCGAAGACACTATATCCAAGGCCCGCTTGATCGGGTGCCAGCAATCCCTTGCCGGCAAGGAGCAGCGCACCCCAGTCGAGAATAGCCCCCTCCGTCAGGAAGGTAATCGCGGCGAGTAGCGCCAGGAGAACCACAATACCGCGCGGCACGACGAAAAGCGGCGCTTGTTCGGCACGCGGCGTAACGATGAACCGTGATGCGGCAACTGCCAGTGCGGCAAGCATCAGTGCGGTCGCAACGAGTGTTCCGGCGAGCGCGCTTAGGCGCGCAGATACATCGTCCGCGACGCGCACAGCTGGACATGCGCGACCTTCACGCGCATCGGCTTGCCCGAGATCTCGACGTCCTCGTGGCTCCAGTCGAACTGGTAAGCCTCGCCCGGCCGGAATAGCAGCGGGATGAACGCCGGCGCATTCATTACGTCGCGACGCCGCGCCTGCCGCCAGCGCGCCGCATAACGGCGCACCGCATCATACGAGCCGTCGAACCCCTCGCGTAGCAGCAGGTCGTGGATACGGGTGAGGCGCAGCTTCTCCCGCCGCGGCCGTGCCTCATCTTCCTCCAGCAACGCGTCCAGTCGCGATTGAAACGGCCCCAGCTTAGGCAGCGGCTGTACCTCCCGCCGATACCCCATGTCCGCCTCCGGCGCCCGGATCGCCTTACGCACCACCTTGCGCGACAGGTGCAGGTCCCGCGCTATCGCCTTGATGGCCTTCCCAGACGCGTGCTCGCGCCGGATCCTCAACACCGTCTCCAATACCAGCATCCCGATCT
>NZ_LSKH01000078.1:0-23789 GCF_001557395.1 Sphingomonas sp. CCH5-D11
ACGGTGTGTCAGTTCTATCTGGCGACGAATGTGTCTTCTCTAAGTGGCAGCAACATTGACGGCTCCGATGCGCCGACTGCGGGCGGGCGAGCCGATCGTCCGCTGCACCGCCGGCCCGGCCGACTGCGACTATAACAGCTTGTCCAGCGTGATAGGCAGGTCGCGGATCCGCTTGCCCGTTGCGTTGAAGATCGCATTGGCCACGGCGGCACCGACGCCGGTGATGCCGATCTCACCCACCCCGCGCGCGCCCATCGGTGTGTGCGGATCGGGGATATCGGTCCACATCACCTCGATCTCCGGCACGTCGAGGTGCACCGGCAGGTGATATTCGGAGAGGCTGGGGTTCATGATCCGCCCCGATCGCTCGTCGAACATCGTCTCCTCGGTGAGCGCGAGGCCGAGTCCCATGATCATTCCGCCGCGAAACTGGCTCGCGGCCGTTTTGGTGTTCAGGATCTTGCCGCAGTCGAACGCGCCAAGCAGGCGCCGCACGCGCGGCTCGCCGGTGACGCTGCTGACGGCGATCTCGACGAAGATCGCGCCGTGCGAGTGCATCGACCAATGCTGGATCTCGAGCGGCTGCGGCGCCTGGCCCTCGACGCTCACCTTGTCGCGCTGCGCGCGGGCGAGGATGGAGGCGTAGCTCTCCCACCGTGCGGGATCGTTCAGCGCGGCGATGCCACCGCGCAGACCGCCGACCTCATCGGGGGAAAGGCCGGCGAGCGGTGAATCGTTGCCGGCGAGCTTGAGCAGTTCGGCCCACAACAGCTTCTGCGCCGCGATGACGGATGCGCCGATGGAGGCGGTCTGCTGCGATCCGCCTGCCAACACCTGACCGGGAAACAGCGTGTCGCCATAAGCGAAATCGACCTGTTCCATGTCGAGCCCGAGCCGGTCGGCGATCACCTGGCTCTGCGCCGTGGCGGTGCCCATGCCCATTTCGTGCGCGGCGATCTCGACCCGTGCGCGGCCGTCGCGGGCAATCGTCAGGCGCGCCGCGCCGCCGGGCATGCGGTAATAGGGATAGGTTGCGGTCGCGACGCCCATGCCGATCAGCCATTCGCCTTCGCGCCGCGCGCCCGGTGCCTGGCGCGCCGCCCAGCCGAACGCCTCGGCCCCCATGCGATATGCCTTTTCGACGTCGCGCTGCGAGAACGGGAGGTTGGTGGTGGGATCGCGCTCCGGCTCGTTCTTCATGCGCAGCTCGATCGGATCCATGCCCATCGCATGGGCGAGTTCGTCGATCGCACTTTCCAGCGCAAAGGTGCCGGGCGCCTCGCCGGGTGCGCGCATGAAGGTGTTGGCGAGCATGTCCATATAGCCGACGCGCACCTCCAGGTGGCGCGTGGCGCTGGCATAGCTGCTCATCGATCCGGTGATGAACGGCTCCGGCATCGCATTGTGACGCGTCATGATCGTGGAACCGGTGTGGATCAGGGCGGTGAAGCTGCCGTCCGCATCGGCGCCCAATGCCACCCGCTGCTCGGTAAGCGTGCGCCCGCCCACCGTGCGATACACGCCTTCGCGCGACAGGTTGAGCCGCACCGGCACGCCGGCGAGCCTGCTTGCCGCCGCGGCGAGCGGCTGATGATACCACAGGGTCTTGCCGCCGAAGCCGCCGCCCACCAACGGCGAGGTGACGTGCACGTTCTCGGCGCCGACGTCGAAGATCGCGCCCAGCGTCCAGGCGTGATGCGCCACCGCCTGGCTCGCATCATGGACGCGCAGGCGATCGCCATCCCAAGCGACGGTGCAGCCATGCAGCTCGATCGCATTATGGTTGTGCCGCGGCGTGCGATAGACATGGTCGACCTTGTGCGGCGCGCGGGCAAGTTCGTCCTCGGGCTCGCCCACGATCATCCGCAGCGGCTGGCCCTGGAATTCGGCGATGTCGGTGCCGTTCGCCCTGGCGGTCTCCAGCGTGGTGACGGCGGCGTCCGTGTCATAGGTGACGCGGATCAGCGACTTGGCATGATCGGCCTGCTCCTGCGTTGCCGCCAGCACCACCGCCACCGGCTGCCCATTCCAATGGATCACCGGATCCATGATCGGCAGCGAATTGCCACCGGCGGCCAGTTCGCTCGTCATGAACAGGGGCATGGGCTTCATCGTCGGCACGTTTTCGTGCGTCATGACCAGCGCGACGCCGGGTGCCGTTTCCGCCGCGGCGCTGTCGATGGAGGTGATCCTGCCCTTCGCAACCGTGCTGAACGCAACGGCGGCATAGAGCATGCCGTCGAGGGGAAATTCGGCGGAGAACGGCGCCTTGCCCGCCACCTTCAGCGGCCCGTCGATACGGCTCACCGGCTTGCCGGTATGGCCATGCTGTTCGCGGATGAGCGGATCGGGCGTCCCGCCGGGGATCCATGAATCCGGGGCGAGCGCGATCGCCTTTTGCATCACGCCCTGCACCGTGCCCTTGGCCATTTCATAGGTGTCTTTGAGAACGCTCATGCCGCCAGCTCCTCGAGAACGGCCGTGATGGTGCGGATCGCGAGCGGCACCTTGAAGCCATTGTCGCGCAGCGGCCTGGCGGCCGCCAGTTCCGCCTCGGCAGCGGCGCGGAAGGTGTCGGCGATGGCGGGTCTACCGACCAGCAGGCCCTCCGCCTTTTCCGCCCGCCACGGCTTGTGCGCGACGCCGCCAAGCGCCAGCCGGGCCCCCGTCACCGTGCCGCCATCCACCGCCAGCGTGGCGGCGACCGACACCAGCGCGAAGGCGTAGGAGGCACGATCGCGCACCTTGCGATACGTGCCGCCAAGGTTCGCCGAGGTGGCCGGCAGCTCGAGCGCGGTGATCAGTTCACCGGGCTTCAACACCGTCTCGATCTGCGGGCTGGCGCCAGGCAAGGTGTGGAAGCGGGTGAGCGGCACCACGCGCCGCCCCTCACCTCCCTCGACATGGACCAGCGCGTCGAGCGCGGCCAGAGCGACACACATGTCGCTCGGGTGGGTGGCGACACAGGCGTCCGAGCTGCCGAGGATCGCATGGATGCGATTGAACCCGTGCACCGCATCGCAGCCCGCGCCGGGCACCCGCTTGTTGCAGCGCGCCGCCTCGTTGTCGTAGAAATAATAGCAACGCGTGCGCTGCAGCAGGTTGCCGCCGACAGTCGCCATGTTGCGGATCTGCGCGCTCGCGCCGGCCAGGATCGCCCGTGCGAGGATCGGATAGCGCTCACGGATCAGCCGGCTTTCGGCCACGGCGGTGTTCTTCGCCGCGGCACCGATCAGCACGCCGCCGTCGACCGTCTCCTCGATCGAGGTGGACAGGCCGGTCACGTCGACCAACGTGCGCGGCGCCTCGATCGTCTCGCGCATCAGGTCGACCAGATTGGTGCCGCCGCCCAGGAAGCGCGCCTCTTCCGCCTGGATCTTGGCCAGCGCATCCTCGTGGCTTTCGGCGCGCAGATAGTCGAAGGTCAGCATCAGGCGGGCTCCTTCACCTTGCCGGCATGTGCCTGCACTTCCGGGAGCAAAGCTTCGCGCACCGCATCGATGATGCCGTTATAGGCGCCGCAGCGGCACAGATTGCCGCTCATCCGCTCGCGCAGCTCGTCATGGTCGAGGTCGATCGTCTCGGCCGCGAGATCGGGCGTCACGTTGCTCGGCAACCCGCGCTTCGCCTCGTTCGCCATGCCCACGGCCGAACAGATCTGGCCGGGCGTGCAATAGCCGCACTGGAACCCGTCATGCTCGACAAAGGCGGCCTGGATGTCGGCCAGCGCCTGCGGCGTACCGATGCCTTCGATCGTGGTGATCTCGCGTCCCTGATATTGCACCGCCAGGGCAAGACATGAATTGATGCGCTGTCCATCCACCAGCATCGTGCAGGCGCCGCACGCGCCCTGGTTGCAGCCCTTCTTGGTCCCGAACAGGTGCAGCTGCTCACGCACGAGATCGAGCAACGAGGTCCGGCTGTCGACCTCCAGCTCATGGTGCTGGCTATTGATGTTGAAATGCATGGGCCAAGACTCCTCGCTGGCGCCGAACAACCTCAACATGGCGGCGCACGCGCGGTTCCATCCGCACGCGCCGGGCCGACAGGCGCCTGCGCTGGATCTCTTCGCTTCGTGTGAACGACGCTAGGTCCGGGCGCGCAACATGCTCAAGCGAAAGCGCATCAGCCTGGGCCAGCTCTCCGTTCGGCCGTTCACGATCAAGGAGAGCAACGGCACTTGGCGAACGATGCAAACGTGCGTCGCGTAGGACAACCCACCCGCCATCGCGATGGCAACTACGAACTGGATATACGGATGCCAGTGCAAAGGCGCGAGCGCTGCATTAAGGGCGAGCAGCAGGGGTAGATGCAATAGGTAGATGGTCAAGGATGCGTCACACAGCTTTTTGATCAGCGGATGGACTTTCGACATTGCGATTGCTGAGCGATAGATCAGTGCAAAGGCTGCCGGCGGGCAAAGCGCCGCTGCGACCATCCGCAACAAGCCATGCATCTGATACGTTTGCGGGGACATCGGAGCCGTCAGCATCACGGCCGTGTAAAGTGCGCCAACGACGGCGAGGATTGTGGTCGCCGGACGGACGGATCGCCAGAGGGTATCCCCCAAGATCGGCGAGCGCGCCATCGCCAATCCAAAAAGATACAAAGGCAAGTAACCGGAGATGTTCGGTGCCTGACCGAGCATCGGAACAAGAGGTTTCGGAGCGATCAGGTAAACAAGAAATCTCGTCCACACCATCAGGACGAACGAGGCCAGAGCCAATCTCAACAAGAGTTGTGCAGGTGAACCGGCCGCAACCATCGTGGCGAAGTTGCCAATCAGTCCGCGCCTGTCGTCCAGCCTGTAGAGCGCAACAGTGGCCGGCGCGTACATCAGCAGCGCGACCAAGAACCAGATATGATGCCAATCAAACATCAGCGGCACGGGGGCATGTGGATACCAGCGCGCGAGCATTAGGACAGAGGGGCAGAGCACTCCCCAGCCAAACGACATGGGCAAGCCGATCTGGACGAGCCTGCGAACCAGCCATTCACGAAGAGTTCGTCTGCGCAGCGCCATTCCGCATAGAAGACCGGACAGGGCAAAGAAGCATCCCATGCGAAAGGCGCTAGAGACCAGCCCGACGACCGTGAACAAGGGCTGCGGCGGCTGCCAGAGCGAACCGTGAAGCAGCAGGCCGCCGAGCATCAGCGCGACCCGCCAGACATCAAGGCCCTCGATGCGCTCGCCCGGCGTGGGGTTAGCCTGAAGGACTTTCGTCTCCTCCGATCCCGGTAGGCTCATCCTTTGCTCGCAAGCCGCGTGCGGCTGCACCGTTCGGAGGAGAGGTCGAAGCTTCGGTCCAGATGTCGCTCAATCTCGTCGCCCCACACTCGATAACCGGCGGAGGACAAGTGTATGCCATCGTCCATGTAGAATGGCCCTGGCGTGCCGCCGTTCAGGAGCGTCTGCCCGGCGTCGACGAATTCCATGTTCGCTCGCGCCGCGACGAAGCGGCGAAGCCGCGCATCAACCGCGATTTGAGCCTGTCGATTGCTCCATCTGGTCGGGCTCGGCTTCATCGAAACCAAAAGGATCGTTGCTTTTGGCGCCTGTTGTGCAAGCGTCCCCGCGAGTTTCTCCAGGCGTGACGCGACAGGCGCGTCGGCAACTCCGTCTGCAAGGTCGTTCTCGCCGGCGTAGAGAATGATGGCGGTTGGAGCCATCTCCTTCGCGGTGAGGAGGACCCGCTGTTGCAACTCGGGCAAGCGCGCGCCCTCGATCCCGCGATTGTGAATCTGCCAGCTTCCGAGCTGGGTTTGCGCCGAGGCCCAGCGATGTATCGAGGAACTGCCTACCAGCCACAGCACGCACCGCCCATTCGATACCTGAGCATCTGGCAAGGGCTCACGCGTTCGATCAGGAAACCTGAAGAACAAGAACGTGCCGGTGATCACGCTGAACACCAAGAGGCCAAAAAGGAGCTTGGCCAGGGTCCCGAGTATAGACGCAGGTTCAGGTGATGAACCAGAGTGGATCATGATCCACTGGTTGGGTTCAAGAAGTTAATGGGCGGTTTATTACACCTGTCCGTGGCTATGATGGTGATCCGTGCAAAACCGGATTGGTGCCTGCTCGCCCACTCGCCTGCAGCGCTGCCGGTGAACGCGCAGCGGACGCCGGCCTCCTGCGTGCACGCCGCCTACCCTCAGCCCGAGCCCTGCTCAGCCAGGCGAAAATCTGGGTGCCGTAGCCTCGCTTGAGCGAGCGCGCCAAATCTCTGCGCTTCGCCTTAACGATCAACCAGCCTTGCATCACAAGGAAGGCTGAACGAGGGTGTCGCCATGGCCGATCGTATATTGATCTTTTACGGTTCCTACCGTTCCGACCGGCAGGGCATCCATCTGGCCAATTGGCTGGTTCGCGCCTTTCGCGAGCGTGGCGCCGAGCCCGAGTTGATCGACGCCAAGGTGCTCGATTTGCCCATGCTGGACCGTATGTACAAGGAATATCCAGCGGGTCAGGCGCCATCGGCGCTGGCGGAATTGGCGGACAAGATCAGGAACGCTGATGCCTTCGTGTTCGTGACAGGCGAATATAATTGGGGTGTTCAGCCGGGGCTGAAGAACCTGACGGACCATTTCCTGGAAGAATGGTATTGGCGCCCCGCCGCGATCGTCAGCTACTCGGCCGGACGCTTTGCAGGCGCACGTGCGGGCGTCGCGTGGCACAGCATCCTGTCGGAAATGGGCATGGTCGTTGTCTCAAGCACCATCGCGGTCAGTGGCATCGGCCGGACCTTCGATGCGGCAGGCGAGCCCCAGGGCGACAGCGGTGCCTCGCTCACGCGCGCCTTTCCGCGCTTTGCCGACGATCTGGCGTGGTGGTCCGGGGCGGCAGGCGCCCAGCGCGACCGGGTTACGCCGCCATATTGAGGCGAAGCCGCAGGACGCTATCGCTCGCCGTCATGAACAGGGTACGGCCATCCTCGCCGAACGCGCAATTGGCAATTGCCTTGCCGACCGCGATCAGGCCGAGCTTTCGCCCGTCCGGCGCGATCACGTAGAGGCCGCCGGGGCCGCTGGCGAACAGATGGCCCGTTCGCGCCACCTTCATGCCGTCCGGCAGACCCGGCAGGCGTCGGGCATGTTCGGCGGAGAAGTCGACCAGACGCCGACCAGGCCCGCGCGCGGCGCCGTCCGCCGCCAGACCATAGACGCGGATCTCGGGCGCCTCCTCGTCCGAACAGGCGACATACAGGCGATCGCCACGCGGCGACAGCGCGATGCCGTTCGGGCGCCGGAGGCGGCGGTCGATCACCGTCACCAATCCCGTCGGCGACAGTCTATAGACGCCGTTGAACGGCAGCTCCTTCAGCGGCGAGGCGTCGCCCTCCGCCAGGCCATAGGGTGGATCGGTAAAATAGATCGCCCCGTTGCGCGCGATCGCCACGTCGTTGCAGCTGTTGAAGCGCTTGCCCTCGAAGCGGTCGGCGAGGATCGTCTTGCGCCTGGTGGCGAGATCGACGCGGGCGATGGCGCGCGTGCCTGAATCCGCCAGGATCAGCGCGCCGGCATGGTCGATCGCGAGCCCGTTGGCGCCCGCCTCGCGGATGCCGGCCGGCACCGGGCCGGCGAGGCCCGAGGGCTGGAGGAACGGAGCCGCGCCCTTCCCACGCGTCCAGCGATGGACAATGTTGGCCGGCACGTCGGAGAACAGGAGGTAGCCGCCGCGCTTCACCCACACTGGCCCTTCCGCCCAGCGATAGCCGGTGGCGATCACCTCGATCGGGCTGGCCGGGTCGATCAACCGGTCGAGTTCCGGATCGAAGCGGGTGATCGTGCTGCCGGACGCGGCGCGCGCGGCGCCCGCAGCCAGCAAGGCCGTTGCGCCGGCAAGCATCGATCGCCGCGTCATGTCCATCATCGTCGCGTTCCTATCTGTAGTGCGGCAGCGCGGCTCGTCAGCTGACGCTCACCACCGTCGCGATCGCAGCGGCTGGCGCCGTTCCTTCACCTCCTTCGGCGATCGCAAAGCGGCCTCGCGCGCGAATGTCGGCGGACGAGCTGCCGACCATCACCTCGAAGACTCCCGGCTCGATCACCCATTTGCCCGCTTTCCACAAGGCGAGTTGCGCGTGCGTGAGCGTGAACCGCAGGGTGCGCTGCTCGCCGGCGCGCAGCGACAGGCGGTGGAAGCCGCGCAGCTCGCGTACCGGTCGCGCGACGGAGGCGACGGGATCGCGCACGTAGAGCTGCACCACTTCCTCGGCCGACCGCTCGCCAGCGTTGGTGACGGCAACGCTCACCACCGCCGCGTCGCCGCGCTGCTCGATGGCGAGCGCACCATAGTCGAAGCGGCTGTAGCTGAGGCCGTGGCCGAACGGGAACAGCGGACCCACGTCGACGTCGCGATAGCGGGCGCTGTCGATCGCGAGGTCCGGATTGGCGGGGCGACCGCTGGGGACGTGCGCGTAGGTCATCGGCAGCTGGCCGGTGACGCGCGGCATGCCCATCGGCAGGCGGCCGGCAGGCGATGTCTTGCCGGTCAGGATCTCGGCGATGGCGGGGCCGCTCTCGATGCCGAGGAACCAGGTTTCAAGTACGGCGGGGATGCCGGCCAGCGCCTTTTCGAGCGCGAGCGGGCGGCCGTTCATCAGGATGGCTACGATTGGCTTGCCGGTCGCGCGGATCGCGTCGACCAGCGCCTGCTGCTTGCCGGGCAGCGTGATGTCGGAGCGGCTGCGCGCCTCGCCGCTCAAGTCGAAATCCTCGCCGATCGCGAGCAGCACAACATCGGCCGCAGCGGCAACACGGGCGGCGGCGGCGGGATCGGTGCCCGGATCGTAGGTTGCCTGCGGCAGCGCTGTGCGCAGCGTCACTGCATCCTCGGGGCGGCCACGCGCGCGCCACGAGCCGATCGCGGACGAGGCGTCGTCGGCAAGCGCGCCGATCAGCGCGACCTTCGCGCCGGGCTTGAGCGGCAGAACCTCGCCCTCGTTGCGCAGCAGGACGATCGAGCGCGTCGCCATCTCGCGCGCCTTGGTGCGCGCGAGCGGCGCGGCCTCGCGCCTCGCGTCGCCGAAGCCGTAGGGATCGTCGAACAGGCCGAGCCGCGCCTTGACCGCGAGGATGCGGCCGACCGCCTCGTCCACCAGCGGCAGCAATGTCGCGTCGGCGGCGACTGCGGCAGCGAGATGCTCGATATAGGTGCCGCTCGCCATGTCCATGTCGACGCCGGCACGCAGCGCGAGCGCGGCGGCCTCGGCCGGCGCGGCGGCGACGCCATGGTTTATCAGCTCGCGGATCGCATTCCAGTCGCTGACGATCAGCCCCTGATAGCCCCAGCGGCCACGCAACTGCCCGCGCACCAGATCCTCATGCGCGGTCATCGGCACGCCGGCGACGTCGTTGAAGGCGGTCATGAAGCTGCCGGTCCCCGCGCGGATCGCGGCGTGGAACGGCGGCAGATAGATCTCGTGGAGCGCGCGATCGGTAAGGTCGGCGCTGTCGTAATCGCGCCCGCCGGCGACCGCGCCATAGCCGACGAAATGCTTGGTGCACGACAGCATCCGGTTGGGCGCGGACGGATCGCCGCCCTCCAGCCCACGCACCTGCGCCTCGGCCATGCGGCTGCCGAGATAGGCGTCCTCGCCTGCCCCCTCGACCACGCGGCCCCAGCGCGCGTCGCGTGCCACGTCGACCATCGGGGTGAAGGTCCAGTGCAGCCCGGCGGCGCGCGCTTCCTCGGCGGCGATCGCGGCGGCCTGCTCCATCATCGCCGGATCCCAGCTGGCGGCGAGCGCGAGCGGCACGGGCAGGATGGTGCGATAGCCGTGGATCACGTCCATCGCGAACAGCAAAGGAATGCCGAGCCCCGACTCCTCGACCGCGACCTTCTGCAGCTTGCGCAGCGGCTCGGCGCCGGCGACATGGAGGAAGGAGCCCATCTCGCCGCGGCGGACGCGGTTCATCATGCCCTCGTCGAGGCGCGAGTTGAGCGCCTTTTGCCGCCCGCCCGCGATCTGGTTCATCTGGCCGATCTTCTCAGGCAGTGTCATCCGGCCGATCAGGTCGCGGATGCGCGCGCTGTGATCGCGCGTGCTCTTCGCGATCGCCACGGGCGCCCAGGCGGAAGCGGCGAGCAACGCGCCCGCCTTCATCACGTCGCGCCGATGGAGGTGTGTGCGGTTCATACCAGCGACACCGCCCGCCGCTCGCGTGCCGAGCGGTAGATCGCCTCGATCAGCCGCATGTCGCGCAGCCCCTCCTCGCCCGAAGCGCGCAGCGGAATGCCGGTGAGCACGCTTTCGGGCAGGTGATCGAGCTGCGCGGCGAACTGGTTCTTGCGTGGAGGCGGCAGCGTCACCTGCTCAGTCTTGCCGTCGGCGCGCGTCCACATCTGATGGCCTTCGTAGGAGGTCGCCGGCTCCATGCCGACCCAGCCCTTTGTGCCGGTGACGCGGAAGGCGTTGTGGCCCGAGGAATAGCTCGACACGCAGTTGGCGATCAGGCCCGAGGGGAATCTCAGCTGGAAGTCGATGCGGTCCTCGGTGTTCTTGAAGCGCGGATCGCTCTTGTCGGTCCATTCGGTCGCGACCAGCTCAACCGGCTCCTCGCCGGCAAGGTAGCGCGCGGCGTTGAGGCTGTAGATGCCGATATCCATCAGCGATCCGCCCCCCGACATGGCCTTGTCGAGCCGCCAGATGCCGGCGGGCGCGTAGAAGCCGTGTTCGGCGGTGATCAGCGTCGGGCGGCCGACAAAGCCGGATTTCACCAGCTCGATTGCGCGCAGATTATGCTGCTCGAAATGGCAGCGGTATCCGATCATCAGCTTGCGGTTCGCCTTCCTGGCGGCGGCGATCATCGCTTCCGCCTCGGCGGCGGTGGTGGCCATCGGCTTTTCGCACATCACGTGCTTGCCGGCCTGGCTGGCGCGGATCGAATATTCGGCGTGCATCGAGTTCGGCAGCACGACGTACACGACGTCGATGTCCGGGTTGTTCCGGATCGTGTCGTAAGTCGCATAGCTGTAGCGATGCGTCTTGGGGATGCCGTATTCGGCGCCGTAGCGCTCCAGTTTCCCGGGCGTGCCGCTGACCAGCGCCACCAGCTGCGCATGGTCGCAATTCTTGAACTGCGGCATGATCTGGTTCGTCGCGTAGCTGCCGAGACCGACGACGGCATAGCCGAGCTTGCGCCTGGGGGCGCCGGCTCCAGCCATGGCTGGCACGGTGGCGCTGGCAAGGCCCGCGCCGATCCCCGTCAGCACCGTTCGCCTGTTCCAGTCCCCCATGATCTCTCTCCTGCTTGTACCCACACGGTAGCGCTATCAGAGCCTCGGCGCGACATGAAAAGGTGGCGATGCCGGCACGCGGGAAACGGGACGGGCAAGTCGACGCGCGCTGCCGCCTTCGCTCATGGCGACCGCGACCATTGTTTTGCCGCCAGGCTCGGCCTTCCGGCGCTGATCGCCCAAAGGTTACTTTCGGGGAAGCTTCATGCCCAGCAGCACCAGCTTGCCCTCGATCCCGAACCAGTGCGGCACGCCCGCCGGCACCAGGATCACATCGCCGGGCCCCAGCCGGCGCGTCGATCCGCCGTCGATTCTGCTGCCCTCGACCAGACCGGGGCGCGTTTCCACCGGCTCGACCAGCGTGCCGCCGGAGACGAGCGTACCGGCGCCTTCGATCACCAGCGCATATTCTGCTTCGTCCGGATGAACCGCGGGCTTGCCGGGCGCCTTCCAATATTCGAGCGCCGCGATCGTCTCGCCGTCCTTCACCAGCGGCTCGTACGCGAACGTGCTTTTCCCCATGCGTGCGGCCATCGCGGCAACCTTGGCGCGGATCTCGGCGGCGCTGGCCGCGTCCGCCGGTGCCGACTGCGCCATGGCAGGGCCGGGGCAGAGCAGCAAAGCGGCGAGCGCCAGACCGGCCAATTTAGCGATAACCACGGGCGACCCTCCATCTTCCATGGCGTGATCAGTAGAGGCAGTTGTCGGGCAGGTACAATGTGTCCATGGCTCGTGGATGGCGACCTTTCGGACCACAATGCAGGCGAGCACGATGTGCAAGCGAGCGCTGACCGGCCTGTCCCTTGTTCTGGCGACCGCCGCTGGCGCGCAGGCGAAGGACGACGAAGAGATCGCGCTGCGCCGTGGCGACATGGTGGTCCGCTTGATACCGTTCGGCGCGACCGTCACGCAGATCGAGGTCCCCGACCGCACCGGCAGGCGCGCCAACGTCCTGCTCGGCTTCCGAAGTCCGGCCGAGTTCCGCGCGAAGAATCACAAGGCATCGTTCGGCGCGACGATCGGCCGCTACGCCGGCCGGATAGCCGGCGCCCGTTTCACGATCGACGGGCAGCCGGTGCAGCTCGTCGCCGATGATGGCCCAAACGCACTGCACGGCGGCGGCGCGGCGAAATTCGACACGCAGGAATGGACCGTCCGGCATCGCGATGCCCGGGCAGTGACCTTCAGCCTCGACAGCCCGGACGGCTTTCAGGGCTTTCCGGGACGGCTTCAGGTGCTCGTCACCTACCGCCTGATCGCCGGCAACGCGCTGCGTATCGATTATGAGGCGCGCACGTCCAAGCCGACGGTGCTGAACCTGACCAATCACGCCTATTTCAACCTGGCCGGCGAAGGATCCGGCACGGTCCGGTCGCAGACGCTTCAGATCCTGGCCGACCGCTATGTCGCGACCGATGCGGGCGGCATTCCGACGGGCGCTTTCCCGCCGGTCGCCGGCACCGCGCTCGACCTGCGCACGCCATCCCCGCTGGGTGCCGGGATCGACAGCCGCTCACCGCTGATGGGATCGCGCGGCTTCAACCACGCCTGGCTGTTCGACAAGCCGGCCGGTAAGCTCGCAACCGTCGCGCGGCTGGCGGATCCCGCGTCGGGCCGCACGCTGACCGTGGAGACCAGCGAGCCCTCGATCCAGGTCTATACCGCGGGCTATCTCGACGGGACGGACCGTGGCCCGAGCGGGCGGATCATGAACCCGTTCGATGGCGTGGCGCTGGAGACCCAGCATCTGTCGGACAGCCCCAATCAGCCGAGCTTCCCAAGCACCCTGCTGAGACCCGGAGAGATATTTCGATCGACCACGATCTGGCGCTTCGGACTGTCACCTGCCCCGATCAAGCCCCGCTAGCGTCCGTCCATCGGCCCGAGCCCCGTTCAGCCAGGCGAAAGTCCGAGGGCGTTAGCCTCGCTTATGCCGTTCCGTCGTACCCCCCTTTCGCTCTGCCTTGCCCTGCCGCTGCTCGCCGGATCGCTGCCCGCATTGGCGCAGTCCGGGCTCACGCCGATGCGCACCATCGACATTCCGCCCTCCCGCATCGAGCCGCAGGAAAGCCTGACGCTTGACCTGCCGGACCCGGACGGGGCGCCCGAGGCGGATGCCGCCGAAACGATCGCCGCGCCCGACGCATCGGACATTCCGGAGGAGCGCAGCGCCGAGCAGCTCGCGCTGGAGGCCATCGCCGCGGCGGAGGCGGCCAAGCTGCGGGACGCCAATGCCGCGCAGCTGGCGACCAAGCAGGCGCAGCTCGAACAGATCACCGCGGATCAGCGCGCCCAGCAGGACCGGCTGGCGAAATATCGCGAGGAGCGCGCCGCTTATTCAGCGGCCATGTCGGACTATGAGGCCCAGCTCGCCGCCGCCCGTGCCGATCGCGCGCGCTGGGAAGCGGATGTGGCGGCGTGCCGGGCGGGCGATCGGCTGCGCTGCGCCTATGGCGACGGTCGCCGCTAGGCGCTGCCCAGGCGGAATAGCGCGTCACAGTTCGGCGTGGTTGTGCCTGCTTGAAACTTTAGCGGCTTTGGGTCGCGGAAGGCAGGCCATTGGGGGGTCGAGGGTTCATGTGGGTTCTCGCGCCGAAAACAAGCTGATCAAGCGCGCCACGACGCTGGAGTATAATCGTAGCCGCCCATCTCCCCAGTAAGGGGTAGGCTCGCCTTTATTTCCGTTGGCGATGCGGCCACTTGATAGTCAAATCGGGCGGCGATGATCGACCGGGCAAGCAACGCGCCTGGCCGGACACAGCATAAGAACATCGACTTTTCTGCAAGGGGCAGTGCGGGCTCATCTCAGCACAGCTGCCTGCGTGCGAGAGAGGAAGAACCGTGAGCGAAATCACTGTGCTTGACGTCCGCAATGTCCTGGCGACCGTAAGCCTGGACGATGTGAATGCTATCGCCGATGACGAATCGCTATTCGAGGCCGGCGTCCTTGATTCCCTGATGATGATCGAACTGGTTCAGGAGCTGGAGGACCGCTTCAACACCAGGATCTCGAATCGGGATCTGACGCCGTCGAACTTCGATACCCTCACCGGGATGACCCGGTTCCTGGCCGAGCGATCGGCACACGGCCCGGCTTCATGATCAGCGCCATGATCAGCGACAGGGACAAGGAAGCGAAGCTGTCGGGGTTGCGAAGGTCGCTCCAGCGCCACGCCATTCCCGCGTTTCTCGCCTCGCCCTATTTCTTCATTCGGGACCGGGCCAGGATACATCCCGGCTCGAGCGTGCAGCTGTCGGCCGGCGTCCGCTTCGGCAAGGGAACGGTGGTCAAGCGCTGGGCGATCATACAATCGAGCGGGGGTCGGATCACCCTCGGCCGGAACTGCGCGGTGGGAAGCTTCAATCACCTGATCGCGGGCGTGGCGGACCTCATCATCGGCGATGACGTGCGCCTGGGATCGCATGTCACCGTGGTCGCGACCACCCGGGACTATCGCCGCAAGGACAGGCTCATCACCGAACAGGGCTTCCGCGACAAGGGGATCACGATCGGCGACGATGTCCTGATCGGGTCAGGCGCCGTGGTGCTGGACGGCTGCCGGATCGGGCAGGGCGCCGTGATCGGGGCGGGCAGCGTCGTGTCGGGCAGGATAGCGCCTTATTCGATTGTCGCGGGAAGCCCGGCGAAAGTGGTCTTCAATCGTGAATGACGGGCCGACGACCGTCGTTGCCGCGCTCCGGCGGAATGCGCGATTGCGCGGGGCCGCGCCGTTCATCGCGGACGGAGACCGCTGGATCACCTTCGCGGAAATGTGGTCCTTGGCGTGCCGGGTGCGGCACTGGCTGCTCAGGCGCCAGACGGTGCCGGGCGCGCGCGTGGTCATCGAGGCTTCGGCGGAACCCTTTCACTTCGTTGCCGCCTATTTCGGAACGCATCTCGCGGGCGCGATCGCCGTTCCCGTGACGGCGTCGCGCGGCGAGGCCGCTGCGCGCGTGGCGGCGCGGACCGAGGCGGCGGTGCATCTTGATAGCGCCGCGCTCGACGCGCTGTTCGCCGGCGACCTGCCGCCAAGGGACGCGCCGGAGGTCGATCTCGACCCGGCGCTGCCCCAGCCTGCGGCGATCGCGGACATCCTCTTCACCAGCGGCAGCACCGGAACGCCCAAGGGCGTCATGCTCAGCCATGGCGCGATCCATGCCGCCGCGCTGGCTACCAACGGCTTCATCGGCAATGGGCCGGAGGATCGCGAAGTGGTGACGGTGCCGCTCTCCCATTCCTTCGGCCTCGGCCGCATCCGCTGCGCCGTACTGGCGGGCGGGAGCCTCGTCGTCGTGCCGGGGCTCTCGTTTCCGGCGCTGGTCGTCGATGCGCTTGCCGATACCCGGGTGACTGGCCTGTCCTGCGTACCGATGGGCATCGCCATGCTGGAACGGTTCGGGCGCGACGAGCTCGCCGGCGCCGCCCGTCGGCTGCGCTATGTGGAGCTGGGCAGCGCCCCGATGGCGGAGGAGCGCAAGCGCGCGCTGGCTCGGTTCCTCCCCCTGACGCGGCTGTGCATGCATTATGGGCTGACGGAGGCTTCGCGCAGCTGCTTTCTCGATTTCCATGGCGACGATGCCAGGCTGGCTAGCGTCGGCCGGCCAGCGCCCGGTGTCGCGCTCCGCATCACGGATCAGGAGGATCGGCCGCTCGCCTGCGGGCAGGAGGGCGTGATCCAGATCCGCTCCCCGGCCGAGATGAGCGGCTATTGGCAGGATCCGCAAACCACATCGTGTACGCGCACCGCCGACGGCTGGCTGCGCACCAGCGACCTCGGACGGCTGGATGACGGGGGCTATCTCACCCTGGTCGGGCGGGTGGACGACCAGATCAACGTCGGGGGGAAGAAGGTCGATCCGGTCGTCGTGGAGCAGGCGGCGCTCGCCATTGACGGCATCCTGGACGCCGGCTGCGTCGGCGTTGCCGATGCGCAGGGCCTGACGGGGCAGGTCCCGGTCCTGTTCGTCGCCACCAGGGCGGACAGTGGCTTTGAGGCGCGGGCGTGCCTGCGGCAACTGGCCGCCCGGCTCGAAGCGCACGAGCGGCCGGCACGGATCATCGCCATCGCCGACATGCCGCGGACGGAGAATGGCAAGCTCAAGCGTTCGGAATTGCGGCAGCGCCTCGCCCTTGCCGACCGGGCCTGAGATCACGCCCGGCCGGGCACCGAGACCGCTTCAAGCCGCGAACCATCGGGCACGAACCAGATGAGCGCGCCGATCGCATTCACCACATAGCGCATGATGCTGGTGAGCAGGCCAAGGGCCAGGCCCTGCTCCGGCGGCAGGCCGAAAAAGGAGAAGAGCACGGCATATACCCCCTCGCGCAGCCCCACGCCGCTGACCGAGATCGGCACCATTTCGAGAAGGTACACCGTCGGCACGATCAGGAAGAGCTGCAACACGCTCGCCGAAAGGTGCAGTCCCGTGCTCCAGACGTAGACGATGAAGATGGTGTTGAGCTGAAACACCAGCGCGATGGCAAAGGCCGTGCTGAGCGCGCGCGTCGGTCGCAGCGCCACCAGGATGCCCGAGAGCAGGACCATCAGCGAATGCTCCCGGCCGGCGATCAGGCGGTGGAGCAAGGGATCAACCACCGCCACCAGCAGCGCGTAGCCCAGCAGCGCCGTCAGGAGGATCAGCCCGGCGGCAAGCGCGGGCGCCGCCGGCACGAAATACAGGCTGACGCCCGTCGCGGCCAGACCGACGAGTACAACTAGGCCGGTGGTCCGGTCGGCGATGATCGAGGGGAGCGATCGTGCGAGCCCGCCGGTATGCTCCCGCAGCGCGATCGAGCGATAGGCGTCACCGCCAAGGACGCCCGGCGAGAACAGGTTGACGAAATTGGCAAGGAGGCACGTGCGGATCAGCTTCGCATAAGGCACGATCACGCCCTGCCCGCGCAGCAGCACCTTCCATTTGAGCGCGCTCAGCCCCGTCTGCGCGACCATGAGCGCGCCTCCCGCCGCAACCAGCAAGGCATCGGCGTGAAGCAGCAGGGAAGCGCCGCGGTCCAGCGGTATGTGTCGGAAGAGGAGGACAAGCAGCCCTGCCGAAACCGCCAGCTTGAGCGGAAAGAGCGCCCTTCGCCGCTTATCCCGTGCGCCCGGGATCGCCCGCCTATCCAGCGACACGGTCGGCTCGCATCACGCCCGGGTTGCCGAACCGCCGCGTCAGGCCGATGCGGGCGCTGGCCTGCTCGGCGCGAGTCAGCAAGGTCGGCGCGCGCAACGCGCGGTGCAGGGCCATGGGCAGAACGAACTGCCGCTCCACCCCGCTCACGTGGAAACCGTGGCGGGCGAATTCACGCGTCAGCATCGCGGCGGTGAAGTTCCGATATTCCCGCGTATCGCCCTCGACCCAGCGCTTCAGCGCGAAGGTGGCGAAGGACAGCGCATTGACGCTGGCGAGATCGGGATAGTCGATCACCACCGATTTGCTCGCCACGCGGCACAACTCCGCCAGGAAGGCGCGCCAGTCGGCGACATGCGCCATCAGGCGGATCGAAACCACCGTGTCGAACGCCTGATCTTCGAACGGCAGCCGGTCGAGCGCGCCGACCTCGAAAGCCACGCCGGCATTGCGCGGGTCGCCGGCCAGCCGGTCGGCACAGGCCGCCGTGCTGCCCGAAACCGTGACCTGATGGCCGCGTGCCGCCAGCGGCCCGCTCAGCTGCGCATGTCCGCCGCCGACGTCGAGGATCGTCACGCCTCTTTTGTCGGCCAGGGCGCTGGCAATGACCTCCTCCTGTCGGTCGAGAAAAAGCCGCCCTGCCCGCCCCGCGAACCGCCTTGCATAGGCATCGCCGGAGGACACGACATCGGGGGCCAGATCGAGCGCCGCCGGGCTCATTCGAGCATTCCCTGCTGGCGATACCAGGCGACCGTTCGCCTGAAGCCCTCGGCCAGATCGACCTGGGGCTCATAGCCGAGGCGCTCGCGCGCATGGGCGATGGAAAAGGCCCGGTTGTGCTTGAAGAAGGTGAGCCGGCGGCGGTGCAGCGGCGGCTCTACCGCGAGCTTGCGGCAGATCGCTTCGCACAGGTCGGCGACACGCTCGACCGGCTTGTAGGGCAATCGGATCCACGGCGGCGCGCGACCGAGCGCCGCAGCCGCCTGTGCGATGAACGCCTTGAGCGGGATATATTCGGCGGCACCCAGGATGAACGTCTCGCCATCGAGGCCGGGTACCGTCAGCCCGCGCATGAAGCCTTCGGCGAGGTCGTCGATGAAGACCGGATGGAAGTTGGCGCTCCCCTCCCCGATCTGCACGAACATGCGCTTCTGCAACATGCGGAACATCTTCAGCAGCCGGGTGTCGCCGGGGCCGTAGATGCCGCAGGGGCGCAGGATGACGACTTCCATCGGGCCGGTCCCCACCGCCGCGCGGCAGATCCGCTCGGCGGCGAGCTTGCTCTCCTGATAGGCATCGCGCGGGTCGAAGGGGGCGTTCTCGTCGGCCGGGCTGGTCGGGACCGAGCCATGGACGCCGATGGTCGAGCATTGCACGAACCGCCGTGCCCCCGCCGCCTGCGCGGCGCGGAGCAGACGCTCGGTGCCGTCGCGATTGACCGCCATGAATTCCTCGGCCGGGCCGTCGCTGCGGTACATGGCGGCGATATGGACGACCGCTGCCGCGCCCGCGACGAGCCGGTCGATCGCCGCCACGTCGGCGAGATCCCCGATCACCGCCTCGCCCGGCACGGTCGGATCGGGCCGGCGCAACAGGCAGCGCACGCGAAAACCGGCGTCCTGAAGACGCCGGGCGACCGCACCGCCCAGCAGGCCGCTGGCGCCGGTCAGCGCGATCAGGTCGAGTGGGGCGACCGGGATCATGCCGTCGTCATCCACAGCCCCGGCGGGTCGCTTAGGCCAGCGTCAGGGCCGATACGCTCCAGCGCGGCCAGCGCCAGCGACCGGGCCGTGGTGAGCTTCGTGCCCAGCAATGTGAACAGGCCGCGCGGCCCGCCGTGCTTCGCGTGATCCACGATCAGGTCTCGATTGCGCAACGTCACTCCTCGTCCCGTCTTGTCCGGCAGCGCTCCCGCCCAGACTTCAATGACCCGGCCGCCCCGCAGCTGCGGCGCAGCGCGCTCGATCTCGGCGGTCGCCCGGTCGATCAGCGCTTGCGGCACGGCCGGCCTCGGCTCGCGGCCGAGATCCTCGGGCAGCGGGTGATAGAAAGTCCCGGTCAGCGTTCCGCCCTGATGCGCGCGCAGGAAGAAGCTGCGGCCTCTGCCGGGCGCTGCTGACAGCGCCAGCGCGACACCGGGCTCCATCGGCCGATCGAACAGGAGGTTGAACGCCAGCACCCGGGCGGAAAGCAACGGCAGATCCCGGTCCCAGCGCGCAGCCAGGGAGCGAGCGCCGCCGCCTGCGCAGATCAGGACGGTGCTGCCGGCATAGCTGTTCTCCCGGCCGCGCGCGCGCGTGGTGAGGGACAGCCCGCCCCCAGGCCGCTCCGCCAGTTCCGTCGCTTCCTCCTGCTGTCTGATGTCCCCGCCCATGGCCTCGACCCTGGCGGCCATGGCGGCGAGCAGCGCCGGCGCATCGCTGATGGCCAGTTCCGACCATTCCGCAACGCCCACGAGGCCGCGCTTCGTGACCTGTGGAGGCAACGCGTGATCGCCGCGCGCGACGCGCGGGGGCGACGGCAGCGCCGGGGGCCGGGGCGCGGAGAAGGCCAGGCGGGAAAGCCAGCGCTCGGCAAGAAAGGCGCCCCGAAACAGGAGCGGCGAGCGAAGGGCACCGCGATAAAGCGGCATGCGGCAAAGCAGCGGCTCGCAATGCTCGGGGAACTCGCGGGCGAACCAGTCCTGGTTCTGGCGCGAACGATACCATCGCCCGATGTCGAGCGATTGCAGGTAGCGCAGCCCGCCGTGGAGCACGCCCATGCTCGCAGTGCTCGCCCCCGCGCCCAGCTCTCCGCGCTCCAGGACGAGCGGCCGGAGCCCCTGCTCCGCGGCGGTAAGGGCGGCGACAAGCCCCTGGATGCCGCCACCGACGATGATCGCGCCATACATGGCGCTGTCGCTAGATCTCGTGGCCGGCATGGACCGGCGTATTCTCGGGCTGCACCTCGCTGACATGCTCGATGATCCGGCGCACGCGGTAGATCGAGCTGGCGGGTAGCCGGGTGAACAGGATCACCTCGGCGATAAGGCCCACCGCCGCCACCTGTATGCCGAGCACGAGCAGCAGCACGCTGAGCAGCAGCGCCGGACGCTCGGCGATGCTTTGCCCCATCACGCGCTCGATGATGAGGACGCAGGCCAAAGCGAAGCCGCTGGCGAACAGGGCGGCACCGATCGTGCCGAACAGCCGGAAGGGCTTCTGGAGAAAGCGGATCAGGAAGGAGATCGACACCGCATCGAGCAGCCCGTCGAAATAGATCGGCAGATTATAGGATCGGGGCCGGCGATCGAGTTCGGCTTGCGGCACCTTGACCTGCTTGACCCGGCAACCGGCGTGCTCGGCGAAGATCGGCAGATATCCGGCATGCTCGTCGCGCAGGACGACGCGGTCCAGCACGGACCGCCTGAACAGCCGCACCCGGCAGCCGAGATCGTCGAACCTTGTGCCCGTCAGGCGCGTGGCGCTGCGATAGGCGCTCGCCCGGGCGCGGTTGAACAGGGAGTCCTTTGCCCTGATGCGGGAGGCCGCCACCATGTCGGCACCTTCCAGATCGTGCGCCAGACCCGCCAGCACCCCAGGCTCGACCTGAAGATAGGGCGGCAGCGTCATCACCAGATCGCTGGTGCTCGCCGCGATTGCCTCGCGCAGCATGGAGATCTCGCCGCAGAGCTTGGGCATGTGGATCACCCTCACCCCGCTTTTCGACAGCGCGGTGATGTCGTCCACGCGCGGATGCGTTTCGGCGAGGATGTAGATGAATTCGATGTTGTTCCCGATCGGCGCCAGCGCGCGGCGATAGATCGCCAGCAGTTCGCCGGGTTCATCGATCCGGTCCATCACGCAAAGGATGACCGACAGGTCCGGCAAGGGTCTTTTTCCGGCGGCGTTCATGGCACCTCTCTCACAGGCGGCTTCCGGTAGCCGTAGAGCTTCGCGGCGAGCGCCGAGAACTGGCTCACCCGCGGCTCGGTGACCGAAAGGAAATATCCCAGCATCGACCAGGCACCCATGAACAGGGCAAGCTGGGCGAACAGAAGCACGATCGACCATCCCACGATCACGCCGGGGCGCTCGATCTCGACCAGCAGCAGGATCGCCAGCCCCAGCAGCAGGGCGGCGAGCGTCGGGCGTAGCATCCATGTCCGCGGCCGCTGCGAATAGCGCAGCAGGAACCGGATCGAGACGATATCGAGCGCGACCTTGTAGATCCGCGAAAAGCCGTATTTCGACGTGCCGAAGCGGCGCGGGTGGTGGCGCACCTCCACCTGCTTGATCCGCGCCCCCGCCATTTGGCTCAGCGCCGGGATGAAGCGGTGCATCTCGCCATAGAAGGGCAGGCTCTGGATGAGTTCGCGGCGATAGCATTTCAGCGAGCAGCCGCTGTCGCGGACCGACACGCCAAGCAGGCCGTTGATGATGCGGTTCGCCACCTTGGAGACGAACATTCGCTTGCCTTCGTCCTGCCGCTTGCGCCGCCATCCAGCGACCATGTCATGCCCCTGCTCCAGCAGGTCGAGCATGGCGGGAATGTCGCGCGGATCGTTCTGCAGGTCGCCATCCATGGTGACGATCACCCGGCCGCGCGCATGGTGGATGCCGGCTGCCATGGCCGCTGTCTGGCCGTAGTTGCGCGCGAACTCGACCACGCGCACCCGCTCATCGGTCGCCACCAGCGCGGCGGCCCGGGCCAGGGTGCCATCCCGGCTGCCGTCATCCACCAGCACAAGCTCGAACGTGCGCGGATCCTGCGCCAGCGCGTCGGTCACTGCCCGGTGCAGCAGCGCGACATTCTCCTCCTCGTTATACAGCGGCACCACGACCGAGAAATCCGGTTCTGGGGGTGGGCGCAGCGTGCCGGGCGAGTGCATCTTGGTCATTGCCCGCGCCGCATCGCCGCAAGAGGCGGGCGCTCCCGCCGGGGTTCCGCCTCACCCAGAGCGGCATAGGCAGTGCGCAGCCGCGCCTCAAAGGCCGCCGGGCTGTAATCCTCGGCTGCCTTGCCGGCGGCTTCGCCGAGCCGTGCCCGCAGCGATGCGTCGTCGGCAAGCTGCGTCAGGCCAGCCGCGATCGCCCCGCGTTCGGGCGCGACCAGACAGGCATGTGCCGACGACAGCACCTGGGTGTGCGACAGGATCGCCGTGGCGATGATCGCCCGTTCCGCCTGCATATAGGCGTATAGCTTCATCGGCGTGTTCACACCGGCGATGCGCGGCGAGCAGAGAATATCCGCCTGCGCGAGCAGGTGCGGAAGATGCGCGAGCGGCGCAGGCCCCGCGAGATGAACCCGGTCCTCGATGCGCAGCCGGCCAATGGTGGCGCGCGCCTCGGCCAGATGATCCCTGGTCCCGCCCACGATGACGAGCGACAGGTCATTGTCCGCCGGCAGATCGGCCATCGCTTCCAGCAGCAGGTCGACGCCCTGATAATGTTCCAGATTGCCGACATAGAGCGCGATCGGCCCCTCCCCGCCGACCAGCGCGCGCAGGTTCATCACCGGTTCGGCGGGATCGCCGGTCGTTTTGGCCGGCGCGGCGTCGGGAAGCACATGGATGGTTTGCCCCGGCGCTTCCCGGGCGACGCGCTCGGCGATCGCGGAGCACACGGGCAGCACCAGATCCGCCCCGCGCATCGGCCATCCCTCGACCGCCCTCAGCAGGGGACGCAGGAACGACAGGCGCGGCCACTTCTCGACGATCTGTTCGCCGAGCAGCGAATCCATGTCGTAGACCAGCTTGAACCGACCCGGCAGCTTCAGCAGCAGCGCCGGGAAAACCGCCTCCTCGACGGCATGAACCACGTCATACCGGCGCTGCATCAGCAGGCGCGTGGCGGCGGCCACGAGAAAGGCGTCGCAGGCCAGTTTTGATGCGGACATGCCGATCGGCACGGCGGCAACGAAGGGCGGCCGCCCGGCGCGATGGATCGTCAGGCCCGGCATATGGAGGTCCGCGCCCTCGTGCAGCACCAGCAGGTCAACCTCATGGCCGGCGCGGCACAGCGCCTCGACCGCGTAGCGCACGGCGATCGGCGTTCCCCGTTCGACGAAAAACGGCTGCGGGGCGAGGAACAGGATCCTCATGCCGCCCGCCGCCGCCCGCCGCGATGCCAGGCGAATTGCTGGCGAAATGCACCTGTCGTCGACGCCCGGTGGCCGTAGAGCCGGTGGCCAGCCTGCTTCATCGCCGCGAGGATGGAAGCGGCCGGCCGGTCCGGGTCGATCGGCGTGTTCAATACCTGGCCGAAGGCGCCGACCCGTTCCCGGTCGCTGTCCATCGGCAGGCTGTCCGTCCCCATCATGATCGGTCGGCCGGACCGGATCGTCCGCCGCAGCGTGGGTGACGCCAGCCATGACGGGCGGGTCTGAATGTCGCCGGCGAACACGTCGCCGCGCCCGGCGAGCACCGCCGCCACCAGGG
>NZ_LSKH01000079.1:0-973 GCF_001557395.1 Sphingomonas sp. CCH5-D11
AGTATCGTCGGCGGCGCGATCCGGTCGACGACGGCCCGGATGATGGCTGGAACGGGCCGGTTCCGGCCTTCCTGAGCGTTTCCATCGGCGCCTGACAATGGTGGCGTGGCGCTACCGGATCGCCGGGCGTGCCATGCGGCTTTACTGGAAGGTCGTTCGACCGCGCACGTTCGGCGTGCGCGCGCTGCTGGTCGATGATGCCGGTCGGATCGCGCTGGTACGGCATCAATATGTCGCCGGATGGTACCTGCCGGGCGGCGGCGTCGACAAGGGCGAGAGCGCGGAGACGGCGATCAGGCGTGAGCTGCGGGAGGAAGTGGGCCTCTCCGAGGTAATCGTCCGCCGGGTGCAGGGCGTCTATCACAATCGCGGGGAGGGAAAGGACGATCATGTCGTCGTTTTCCTTTGCGGGGTGACCGATCCGGCATCCATCGTGATTGCCGACCCGCGCGAGATCGCGGAGGTCGGCTGGTTCGCGCCGGACCAACTGCCAGAGGCCGCCACGCCGGCAACGCGGCGGCGGATCGCCGAACATGCGAAAGGGGCGCAGGGCTGGGGAAACTGGTGAGATTGCTTACCAGATCCGCACGCGGCGCTTTCGGGGCGTTTCCACCACGTCCACGCTGTCTGCCTCCACCTCCCAGGTGTGATTTTCGACGATCCACGACCTGACCGGCCGTCCGCGTCCATCGCGGGAAGGGCGGAAGCGGAAGCGCTCGCGGATCAGACGGCAGGTCGTGTCATCCACGGCCGCGTTCCCGCTGGAGCGCGTCACCTCACAGATTGGCACCCGGCCGTCGGTCGCCACCATGT
This sequence comes from Sphingomonas sp. CCH5-D11, assembly GCF_001557395.1. NCBI lineage: Bacteria > Pseudomonadati > Pseudomonadota > Alphaproteobacteria > Sphingomonadales > Sphingomonadaceae > Sphingomonas > Sphingomonas sp. CCH5-D11. The sequence goes on from NZ_LSKH01000079.1 coordinate 814, forward strand.
AGCGGACGCCCACGGTGCCGGTGAAGCCGGTGACGAACAGCGCCTCTGGCAGATCGGACGTCCGCATCCGGCCACGCAGGAATTCCGGCCCGGTTTCCTCTCCGCCCCTGCCGCCTGCACCGTCGCCATCGCCGCTGCCGCCGCTGCCGAAGCCCTATGT
>NZ_LSKH01000008.1:0-44211 GCF_001557395.1 Sphingomonas sp. CCH5-D11
CCGGCGGCGCCTCGATGCTCTTGCCCGCCGTGTCGATCTTCAGCGCCTCGAAGCGCCGAGCCTGCGTCAGCACCTGCGATTCCAGGCTGCCGACGAACTGGTTGTACGCGCCCATCGCCGTGTCGAGGTTCTTGCCGAGCTTCGCGACATGCCCGCCCATCACCGACAGGCGCGCATACAGATCCTTGCCGAGCTGCGCGATCTCGCGTGCCTGTTCCGCCAGCAGTTCCTGCCGCCACACCGCCGCCACCGTGCGGGCGATCGCGATGAGGTTGGTCGGCGTGGCCAGCAGCACTCGCCGCTCGAAGGCATAATCCCACAGGCCCGCATCATGCTCCAGCGCGGCGGAGAGGAAATGCTCGCCCGGCACGAACATGATCACATAATCGGGCGCATCGTCGAACTGGCTCCAGTAATTCTTGGCGCCCAGCCCGTTCACGTGCGCGCGCATTGCCGCGGCATGCGCCGTCAGTCCCGCTACGCGCTCGGCCTCATCCACTGCGCCGAACGCATCCTGATAAGCGTTCAGCGAAACCTTGGCGTCGATCACCAGCGACTTGCCGCCTGGAATGCGCACGATCACGTCGGGCCGCAGCCGCCCGCCTTCGCCATCCGCCACCGACACTTCGGTCGCGAAATCGGCGTGTTCGGAAAGGCCGCAGCTTTCCAGCACGTTGCGCAACTGCTGCTCGCCCCAGCGGCCCCGCGCCTTGGGTGCATTGCGCAGCGCGTTGACCAGCTTGGCGGCCTCGCTGCGCACGCTCTCCTGGCCAACGCGCATTTGCTCGATCTGGCCGCGCAGCTCGCCGAAGGCGTCGCGCCGCTCGGCCTCTACCTTTGCCACGCCATCCTCGTACTTCTGAAGCCGCTCGCTCACCGGCTGAAGCATCGCCCGCAGGTTCGCGCCTGCCACTTGCTCCGATTCGCGAAACCGCTCGTCCGCCCGTTGCAGGAAGCGATCCTGCGCCTCGGCCAGCAGCTTCTGCCCCACCTGGCTGAACTGCGCAGCCAGCGCGTCTTTCGCCTCGCGCAGCTCGCTCAGCCGCGCATCGAAGCCGCGCGCCTCGGCCTCCAGTCGCGCGATATCCGCACGTGCAGCATCCCGATCGAGGCGAAGGTCGGACAGTTCCTGCCGCAAGCCATCGGCCGCCTTCGCCCTTTCCTCGGCGCCGGCCAGGTCGACGATCGCCTTCTTGAACTCCTCGGCGCGCGCATCGCGCTCGGCCCGGATCGCCGCCATGCCTCGCTGCGCCAGCCACCAGCCGACCGCCAGCCCCAGCAGCAATGCGACCACGACGAACAATGCTGCAATCGGCTCCACGCTTCCTCCTCATGAGAACGAAGCGCGAACCTAACCCCCGCCGGCGTGCGGGGCAAGCATTGTCAGGCGGCGTTCTTGCGCGCCTTGGCCAGCTTCTTGAGCAGCATGTCGCGCTTCAGCCGGGTGATGTGGTCGATGAAGAGCACGCCGTTCAGGTGATCGATCTCATGCTGCATGCAGGTGGCGAGCAGACCGCTCATCTCCTCCTCATGCCGCTGTCCATCGAGATCCAGCCAGGCCACCCGGCAGCGCGCCGGGCGCTCCACCTCGGCATATTGCTCCGGAATCGACAGGCAGCCTTCCTGATAGCGCGACAGCTCGTCGGAAACCCACAGGATCTCCGGATTGACGTATGTCACCGGGTTGCGGACTGCCTCGGGCTTTTCCTCGTCCTCGGTCTCGCGTTCCTGCAGGTCGATCACCACCACTCGGCGGGCAACGCCCACCTGGATGGCGGCAAGGCCGATGCCGTGTGCGGCGTACATGGTCTCCGTCATGTCGGCGGAAAGCTGGCGGACCTCCGCGTCAATCGCGGCAACGGGCTCGCACATCAGGCGAAGGCGGGGATCGGGGATCTCGACAATGGGAAGAACGGCCATTGCGAGCAGATATTGGCACCTCCCCGCCGAATCAAGCGGCAGGCGACGGCCTGTCCGCCCCTCAGTTCTCAGGCAACAGGGCGGCGCGCGCGCAGCGCCTGCGCCAATGTTCCCTCGTCCAGGTAATCCAGCTCGCCACCGACCGGAAGGCCATGCGCCAGTTGCGTGATCCGCACCGGAAAGCGCTCCAGCCGCTCCACGATATAGTGCGCGGTGGTCTGCCCCTCCAGCGTCGCATTCATCGCCAGGACCACTTCGTCCACGCCGCCGCCCTCAACGCGCTGCACCAGCCGATCGATCGACAGATCCTCCGGCCGCACGCCCTCCAACGCCGACAGCCGGCCGCCCAGCACGTGAAACCGGCCGGGAAAGAGCCGCGATCGATCCAGCGCCCACAGGTCCGCCACTTCCTCCACAACGCACAGCGATCGCGCATCGCGGCGCGGGTCGGTGCAGATCGCGCATGGATCGGTCGTGTCCACATTGCCGCAGGTCGAGCAGGTCGCCAGCCGCTCCTCCACCGCCTGCAGGGCGGCGAGCAGCGGCACCAGCGCGCCCTCGCGTTTCTTCATGAGGTGCAGCACCGCCCGCCGCGCCGAACGTGGGCCCAGGCCGGGCAGCCGCGCCAGCGCGCCCGTCAGCGCCTCGATCTCCTGCGATGCCATCGCGGGAACAGATAGGGGGTTGCGCCGGGCCGCGCCAGCGCGTTGAAGCGCGGCCCATGCGGATCGTCTTCATGGGAACGCCCGAGTTCGCGGTGCCGGCGTTCGACGCGCTTGCCGCCGCCGGGCATCAGATCGTCGCGGCTTACAGCCAGCCGCCCCGCCCAGGCGGCCGGCGCGGTCGTGCGCTGGTCCCCTCACCCGTGCATCAGCGCGCGGAAGCGCTGGGCATCGAAGTCCGCACGCCGGTGTCGCTGAAGAACGCCGAGGCGCAGGCGGCGTTCGCCGCTCTGGACGCGGACGTGGCAGTGGTCGCCGCCTATGGCCTGATCCTTCCCCGCCCGATCCTGGATGCGCCGCGTCACGGCTGCCTCAACATTCACGGCTCGCTCCTCCCGCGATGGCGCGGCGCCGCCCCGATCCAGCGCGCGATCCTCGCCGGCGATGCGGAGACCGGCGTCGGCATCATGCAGATGGAGGCAGGGCTGGATACCGGCCCTGTCCGGCTGGACGGCCGCACGCCAATCGCCGGCAAGACCGCCGGTGAACTGACGGCCGAACTCGCCAGCTTGGGCGCCCGCCTGATGGTGGACGTGCTGGCCGATCTCGACAGCCACCCGCCGGTGCCGCAGCCCGATGAAGGCGTCACCTACGCGGCCAAGATCACCAAGGACGAGATGCGCCTCGATTTCGCGCAGGACGCCGCCGCGGCCGAGCGCCAGATCCGCGCCTTCAACCCGCCAGGCGCCTGGCTGGAGGTGAACGGCGAACGTCTGCGCATCCTCGCAGCCGAGGTGCTTGCAGACTCACCCGTCCCCGTTCGGGGTGAACCTGTCGACGCCCGTGGGGCCGAATCGCGCCCCCTTCGACAGAGCTCAGGACAGGCTTCGACAAGCGCAGGGCGAACGGAACAGGATGGCAGCACCCCGGTCGCGGGCACCGTTCTCGACGACCGCTTCACCATCGCCTGTGCCGCTGGCGCCATCCGCCCTGCTTATGTCCAGCGCGCCGGCCGCGGTGTCATGATGGTAGACGAGCTGCTGCGCGGCTTTCCCATCCCGCCCGGCACCCGCCTGTGACTCGCTTCGCGCTGACGGTGGAATTCGACGGCCGCCCCTTCATGGGCTGGCAGCGGCAGGATCACGGGCCCAGCGTCCAGCAGGCAATCGAGGACGCTGCATTCGCCGTCACGGGAGAGCGCACAGCCGTTCACGCCGCCGGCCGCACCGATGCCGGCGTCCACGGCGCCGCGATGCGCGCGCATCTCGACATCGAAAAGCCGATTACCGCCTTCCGCCTTAGCGAGGCATTGAACGCGCGCCTGCGCCCCAATCCCGTCGCGATCCTCGCGTGCGAGGAGGTGCCGGGCGATTGGCACGCCCGCTTTTCCTGCCTGGGTCGCGCCTACGAATATCGCATCGTCAACCGCCGTGCCCCGCTCACCTGGGAAAAGGGCCTCGCCTGGCAGGTCGCCCAGCCGCTCGATGCCGCCGCCATGCATGAAGCCGCGCAGCTGCTGGTCGGCCGCCATGACTTCACCACCTTCCGCTCGGCCCATTGCCAATCGGCCAGCCCGCTGAAGTCGCTCGACGTTCTAAGCGTCGCAAGGTTCGGCGACCGCGTATCCGTCGTGGCGGAGGCAAGGTCGTTCCTCCACCATCAGGTCCGCTCGATGGTCGGCTGCCTCGCGTTGGTTGGTCTCGGCCGCTGGTCGATTGCCGACATGGCCGACGCCCTAGCCGCCGCCGACCGCACCCGCCTCGGCCTGAACGCCCCACCCGACGGCCTGTTCTTCATGCGCGCTCGCTACCCGGACTGAGCGACTTTCAACCGGCTTGAACAATGAAAGCCGTTCGTACTGAGCTTGTCGAAGTACGTGTTCAAGGTGACTGCACTCAAGGCACGCCCTTCGACAAGCTCAGGGCGAACGGATAGAGAAGCTCAGAGCCCTCACCCCGTTCAATATGCCAGCGCACATCCATCGGCTCGCATCTCGCTCGCCGCGGCATAGACTCGCGTGTCGCCATCCATGCGGTGCTCGACGCATTCGTACCGGCCGAAGCCGCCATCCGGATTACCGAGCTGCCAGCCGATCTCGGCCAGCCGCTTGCGGGTGGCGTCCGGCACGCCGCTTTCCAGCCGCAGCCGGCCTGCCACGCCCAGATCCGGATCATCCTCGCCCATCGACTGCGATGACCCTTCATGGTGCCAGCGTGGTGAATCGCCGGCGGACTGGATTTCCAGCCCATAGTCGACGCGATTGACGATGATCTGCGTCTGCCCCTGCGGCTGCATGTCCCCGCCCATCACGCCAAAGCTCATCCACGGATCGCCGCCGCGTGTGGCGAAGCCCGGGATGATCGTCTGGAACGGTCGCTTGCCCGGCGCATAGATGTTCGGGTGCCCATCCTTTAGGCTGAACAATTGCCCACGGTCCTGGAACATGAAGCCGAGCCCATCGGCCACCAGCCCCGATCCCATGCCGCGGAAGTTGGACTGGATCATCGACACCATCATCCCGTCCTTGTCGGCACAGGAAAAATAGGTCGTGTCGCCCTTGCTTGGCGCCTGCCCCGGATAGACCGGCGTCAGGATGCGGTCAGGCCGGATGAGCTTGGCGCGCTGCGCGGCATATTCCTTGGAGATCAGCCAGTCGACCGGCACCTTGGAGAACTTCGGATCGGCATAGAAGCGCGCGCGATCCTCATAGGCGAGGCGCTTGGCCTCAGCCTGCAGATGGATCGACAGTGCCGATTGGAAGCCCGCTCCCTTCAGGTCGAAATGCTCCAGGATATTGAGCATCTGCAGCGTTGCGATGCCCTGTGTGTTGGCGCCCAGCGCGTGCACGGTGGTGCCGCGATAATCGGTGCGGTTCGGCTCGATCCATTCGGAGCGGTGCGCCGCCAGATCCTCATACCGCAGCCAGCCGCCGATCTTCTTGAAGTAGCGATCGATCGTGCGCGCGAGATCGCCGGTGTAGAAGGCGTCTCGACCGCCTTGCGCGATGGCGCGATAGGTGCGGGCAAGATCGGGATTGCGAAACACCTGCCCCGCCTGCGGGCCCTTGCCGTCCGCCATGCCCCAGGTCTTCAGCGCATTGGCCGTTTCCTCCACGCCGTTTCCGGGACGCGCGAAATTCGCCATGCTGCGGCGGATGTAATAAGCGATGATGTCGGGCACCGGCGTCCCCGCCTCCGCCATGGCGATTGCCGGCTCGAACAGCGTCGCCCAGGGCAGCTTGCCGTAGCGCTGGTGCATGGTCCACCAGCCGTCCACCGTTCCGGGCACCGACACGGTAATCGCGCCCAGCGGCGGCAGAACGCCGTTCTTCGCGCGCGACCGCACGGTTTCCAGCGACAGTCCGCGCGGGCTTGCGCCCGATCCGGCCAGCCCTACGACCTTCTTCTGCTTCGGGTCCCAGATCATCGCATAGACATCGCCACCGATGCCGTTTGCGGTCGGCTCCAGCAGGCCGAGGCACGCATTCATGGCAATGGCTGCGTCCACGGCCGATCCGCCACGCTTCAGGATGTCGATGCCGGCCTGGGTGGCGAACGGATGCGCCGTGCCTGCCGCGCCATTCATCCCGTAAACCGCCGTGCGCGAGGCGAAGCTTGCCCCAACCGGCCGATCGCCACCATGCACGTCTGGTCGGATGAACCGGTCCTCGCCGGCCGCCCAATGCCCCGGCAGGTCCGCGCCCTTCGCCGTTGCCGGCTGTGGTGCTCCGCCCTGCCCTGGACCCTCGTTGCCCTGCGCGCCGCCGCCCGTTCCCTGCTGCGCCCTCGCAAGCGTTGGCGCCATGGCAAGCGCGGGCAAGGTGGCGACAAAGGTCCGACGACGCATGAAAGGGCTCCTGTTTCAGGCCCTTGTTGCGGCAAAACCGGCCAGCGACAAGCGCGCGATCACCGGTCGTGCCGCACGGGCCTGGCGCGTCACGCCGTCGACTTGCCATGTTTGGCGGATGGGACGGACGACCGTCATCCAAAATGGATCAGCAGAAAGCCGCCATCCGTTGCTCCAGCCGGTCGGCCACGGACCGGCGGATCGGCTGCCCTTCGCGCACCTTGCGCCATGTGTTGTAGCTGATGCCGAACTGACGCATCAGCACCTCGTCGGTCTGCCCGGCGATCTCTCGCTTCATCAGCGACACTGCCCGTTCATCGACCGGGCGCATCCCGGCCTTTGCCCCGGGCGGGGCGATGTTCAAGTCCATCGTGGCGACCCTCGTCTTCGTCCTGTGATCCCTGGCCTGCGCAGCCGGCATCAGGATCATGCCGTTCGACATGCTTGCCGAACTGCGACCGAGCGTCGCGGTGGCCGGCCACCCCCTCACCGCCTCCAACAGGCTTTCCGACCATAAAAATGAGTTCCGTTGGAGAACGCAACCATTAAATTCGTTCGTTTTGATCTTTGTTTGGCGGCTTTGCGCTGCCTTTGGAATGATGATTGCTCGTTTGAACTAAGCGGACGTGAATGACACCGCGGCTACTGCTTCTTCAATCCCGGCGCACCATCACCAAAGGCCCCGCGGCGGCGCCCCGAAGAAGCTGAAATGCGGCAAGGATCGCATCTCCACCTGCGGCACAACCTTTCGATTTAGCGGCAAAAAATTGCGGTCACGGCCACATTGTGTAAACTTTGCCGCGGCGACGGAGCCATCCAGGGGGCCAGATGACGGAAAAGACCAGGATTGACGCGTTCGACACGCGTATCCTCAAGATTCTGACGAACAACGGGCGCATCTCATGGCGTGAACTTGCCACCGAAATCGGTCTATCCCTCACGCCGACGCTCCGCCGTGTTCGCCGTCTGGAAAGTGATGGCTTCATTCTCGGCTATACGACACGGTTGAATGAACGTCGTTTAAGCGGCGCGATAGAGGCGATGATTTCGGTAACGCTTGATCGTCAGTCGGATGAAGCGCTGTCGATATTCGAACGCAGCATCCAAGATGTTGAGGAAGTCACCGACTGCTATCAAATGACTGGGGATTACGACTATCTGCTTCGCGTGGTGGTCAACGATCTCGATCATTTCCAGGTCATGCTCGGCACGCTGTCCCGCATTCCCATGCTCTCGCGAATCAACTCAAGCTTCGTGCTCAAGACGGTCCTGAGGCGCACGGCCAAGGTCACATGACTTCGGCCCCGTCGCCAGCGCCGTAGCCGGTTCTGCTTCCCCCCGTAACGGCGCCACCCTCGCTGCGCCCGTCCTTCCGCGAACTCGTGGCTTGGTATCTTTGCACTAGCCCGGGCAAATCGTCCTGCTCTGTCGCAGATGGGCCGCGACAACGCCGCGGCCGTACACATTGCGCCCAGCCGGTGCCCCGCTGGAACGAACCAGCTCTCTCGGGCAATGCACGGTCATGACGCTCACCGATCTCGCCACGCGCACCTATAATCACAGTTTCCGGCTCGATCCGATCGTGCGCAGCCTGCTCGACACCGACTTCTACAAGCTGCTGATGCTGCAACTCATCCAGTCGCGGCACGCCGCAACCCAGGTCACATTCTCACTGATCAACCGCACCCGCTCGGTGCGTCTGGCCGAGGTGATCGACGAGGCCGAGTTGCGCGAGCAGCTGGATCACGCACGTTCGCTGCGCTTCACGAAAAAGGAACTGATCTGGCTGGCCGGGAACACCTTCTACGGCGTGGAGCGGATGTTCCGCCCCGACTTCCTCGCGTGGCTGGCGGAGTTCCAGCTCCCGGAATATGAGCTGCGCACCGTCGACGGGCAGTTCGAACTCACTTTTTCAGGCCCTTGGGCCGCCACCACCATGTGGGAAATCCCCGCCCTCTCGATCGTCAACGAACTCCGGTCCCGCGCGGCGCTGAGGCATCGCGGGCGCTTCGCCCTTGATGTTCTTTATGCCCGGGCAAAGGCGCGCCTGTGGCAGAAGGTCGAGCAGCTGCAGCAGCTCCCGGACCTGGCATTGTCCGATTTCGGCACCCGCCGCCGCCATGGCTTTCTCTGGCAACGCTGGTGCGTGGAAGCCCTGAAGGAGGGACTTGGCAGTCGCTTCATCGGCACGTCTAATGTCCTGCTCGCCATGGACGCCGATCTGGAAGCGATCGGCACCAATGCCCATGAACTGCCCATGGTCGCGGCGGCGCAGGCCGAAAGCGATGAGGAACTGCGCCGTGCGCCCTATCGCGTGCTTGAGGAATGGCAGGAGGATTATGCCGGCAACCTGTTGATTGTCCTGCCGGACACCTTTGGCACGACATCCTTCCTGCAGGCCGCTCCGCCCTGGGTCGCGAACTGGACGGGTTTCCGGCCCGACAGCACACCCCCGATCGAGGCGGGCGAGCAGATTATCCGCTGGTGGCGGGACATGGGTCAGGATCCCCGCGGCAAGCTGCTGATCTTCTCGGACGGCATGGACGTCGATTCGATCACGGCGACCTACCGGCACTTCCACGGCCGCGTGCGGATGAGCTTCGGCTGGGGCACGAACCTCACCAACGATTTCCGCGGCTGCGATCCGCAGGGGGATGCGGCGCTCGCCCCGCTGTCGCTGGTGTGCAAGGTGTCTCGGGTGAACGGCCGGCCGGCGGTGAAGCTGTCCGACAATCCGGAGAAGGCGACCGGCGATCCGGCGGCAATCGCCCGATATCTGCGCGTGTTCGGAGATGCCGGGCGAGTGGCGCAAGCGGTGCGGGTCTAAAGTCACCCGAACCGCCCACCCCGAGCGAGCGACGGGGTCAGAAGCTGCGCGGCATCCCCAGCACATGCTCCCCGACGAAGCTCAGGATCAGGTTCGAGCTGATCGGCGCCACCTGATAGAGACGCGTCTCGCGGAACTTGCGCTCGACATCATAATCCGCCGCAAAGCCAAATCCGCCGTGCGTCTGCAGACATGCATTGGCCGCCTTCCATGACGATTCCGCCGCCAGGTGCTTCGCCATGTTCGCCTCCGCCCCGCACGGCTGGTGCGCGTCGAACAGCCGGCACGCCTCATAGCGCATCAGGTCCGCCGCACGCACTTCCATGTACGCCTGCGCGATCGGGAACTGCACGCCCTGGTTCTTGGCGATCGGTCGGTCGAACACCACCCGCTCGGACCCATATTGCACCGCTCGCTCGACGAACCAGTATCCGTCGCCGATACATTCAGCCGCGATCAGCGCGCGCTCCGCGTTGAGCCCGTCCAGGATGTAGCGGAATCCCTTGCCCTCTTCCCCGATCAGGCTCTCGGCCGGCAGCTCCAGGTCGTCGAAGAAGACTTCATTGGTCTCGTGATTGACCATGTTGCGGATCGGCCGGATCTCCATGCCCTTGCCGATCGCCGCCTGAAGATCGACCAGGAAGATCGACAGGCCATCCGCCTTCTTCTTCACTTGGTCGAGCGGCGTGGTGCGCGCTAGGAGGATCATCAGATCGGAATGCTGGATGCGGCTGATCCACACCTTCTGCCCATTCACGACATAGGTGTCGCCGCGGCGCTCGGCGCGGGTCTTCAGCTCGGTCGTATTCGTGCCGGTGGTCGGCTCGGTCACCGCCATGGATTGCAGGCGGAGCGCGCCGCTCGCGATATCGGGCAGGAACCGCTGCTTCTGTTCGGCCGATCCGTGCCGCAGCAGCGTGTTCATGTTGTACATCTGACCATGGCAGGCACCCGAATTGCCGCCGGCCCGATTGATCTCCTCCATGATGATCGACGCTTCGGTGAGGCCGAGCCCGGCGCCGCCATAGCTTTCCGGGATCAGCGCGGCCATCCAGCCTGCCTTCGTCAGCGCCTCGACGAACGCTTCGGGATAGGCCCGCGCCTCGTCGACCTCCCGAAAATAGCTGTCGCCGAACTCGCGAACCAGCGCGCGCACGGCATCGCGGATTTCGGGAAAGTCGTTGCGGGCGGCGGGGATCATGCGCGGGCCTTTCTGAGCGAAGGAGCGTGTTTGTGGTCAAGCGCGGCGATCTCATCGGCAAGCGACTGCAGCCCGGAGACGAGATCGTGATATTCGGCGTCGCTGCGCGAGCCGGCGAAGATGGAGGCGGATACGCACAGGGTCGATCCATCGTCGGGCAGGCTCACCGCCACCGATGTGATGCCCGCGTAGCTCAATCCGTCATCCACGCCATAGCCGAGCCGGACCGCCTCGGCGACTTGCGCGGCATATGTGGCGAAGTCGATTGGTCGCTGCCATCGCACTGCGGCGAAGCGCCGGGCGAGCTCGTCGCGCCCGGTCCGCTGCGCCGCCGCCAGCGCGCGACCAACGGCGCCGCTGCCGATCGGCTGGCGTTGCCCTTCCTCCATATGGATGCGCGTGGCGGCAACGCTCTGCCCCAGCGCCACCAGTTGCAGCCGATCCCGCCCGACAACGCGCCACAGCCCGACAGGGGCGTGCCAGGCGCGCGCCGCCCGCTCGAGCACCGGCCGCGCGCGGGTGATCAGGCGGTTCGCGCGATCAAGGTCGCCCGCGGCGATGTCCGACCAGGGTGGCTGAAGTGCGTATCTCTTGCCCTCGCCCAGCGACAGCACGCCTTCGCCCACCAAGGTGCGCAGCAGGCCCAGGCAGCTCGACGGGCTGATCCCGCAGCTTTGCGCCACTTCGGACAGGGTCATCGCGCCGCCATCCGCCAATGTGCGCACGATCGCGAACGCATGGACGACGGAAGGCACCGGTGAGCTCATCACCCATCCATAAACTTCATCTGACTGAAACCGCAATGCGCCATCTTGAAATCATACCGGCACCGCCGTAACCCCTGCCGGACAAGGATCAGGAGGCGGAGCGTGGGCATTCTCGACGGAAAGGTCGTCGCAATCACCGGCGCGGGGCGCGGCATCGGCCGTGAAATCGCATTGTTGTGCGCTGCGGAGGGTGCCGCGGTCGTGGTCAACGACCCGGGCGTCGGCGGCGGCGGTGAAGGCGGCGAAAGCGGGCCCGCCGAGCAGACGGTCGCGGATATTGTGGCCGCCGGCGGACAGGCGCACGCCAATCTCGCCAGCGTGTCCGATCCGGCGGCGGCGGCGACGATCGTCGAGGATGCGGTGAAGCGTTTCGGCCGGATCGATGCGGTTGTGAACAATGCCGGCATTCTGCGTGACACCATCTGGCACAAGATGAGCCATGAGGATTGGCGCGCCGTGATTGACGTGCACCTTCACGGTGCGTTCAACGTGTCCAAGGCGGCGACGCCCTATTTTCGCGAGCAGCAGTCGGGCAGCTTTATCCACTTCACCTCGACCAGCGGCCTGATCGGCAACATCGGTCAGGCGAATTACTCCGCGGCGAAGCTGGCGATCGTCGGCCTGTCGCAATCGATCGCGCTTGACATGGCGCGCGTCGGCGTCCGGTCGAACTGCATTGCCCCCTTCGCATGGAGCCGCATGACCGCCTCCATCCCGGCCGAAACGCCCGAGGCGAAGGAGCGCGTCGCCCGGCTTCAGACGATGAGCGCGGACAAGATCGCCCCACTGGTCGCCTTCCTCGCGTCCGATGCGTCGAAGGATGTCAGCAACCAGATCTTCGCCGTGCGCAAGAACGAGATCGTGCTCTTCAACAAGCCGCGTCCGGTGCGCTCCATGGTCAGGCTGGAAGGCTGGAGCGCCCAGGCAATTGCCGATGAGCTGATCCCATCCTTCCGCCCCAGCTTCGCGCGTGCCGACGAGGTATCGGCTCACGTCTTCCCCTACGATCCGATCTGAGGACCAAGCCCATGTCCACCCTGAACCCCGGCATGGATGCCGAAACGTTCGAGCAGTTCATCGACCAGTTGCGCCGCTATGTGCGCGATCGGCTGATCCCTTCCGAAAAGGAGATCCTGGATACCGATCGGATCCCGGATGAGATCTTGGGCGAGATGCGCGACATGGGCCTCTTCGCCCTCACCATCCCCGAAGAATATGGCGGGGCTGGGATGAACACCTATCAATACACCCAGACGATCCGCGAACTCGCTTATGCCATGCCGTGCTTCCGATCGATCATCTCGATCACGGTCGGCATGGTCAATTCGGCGCTCCGCAATGGCGGTACGGAGCAGCAGAAGGCCGAATGGCTGCCCAAGATGGCGGCCGGCATGATCGTGTCCTTCGGCCTGACCGAGCCGGGCTCGGGCAGCGATTCAGCCGGGATGCAGACCATGGCGGTGCGGTCGGGCAACGGCTGGGTGCTGAACGGCACGAAGCGGTACATCACCAACGCGCCCGACGCCGAGATGGCGGTGATCATGGCGCGCACGTCGAAGGAGCCGCTGCCCAAGAACGCACACGTCTCCGCCTTTATCGTGCCGATGAACACGCCGGGCGTCAGCGTCGGCAAGTCGGACAAGAAGATGGGCCAGGCCGGCACGCATATCGCGGACATCATCCTGGAAGACGTGCACCTGCCCGCCGAGGCGCTGCTCGGCCTGGACGAAGGCAAGGGCTTCGTCACCGCGATGAAGAGCCTCGACAATGGCCGCCTGTCCGTTGCTGCCGCCTCCATGGGCTATGCCCGCCGCGCGGTGGATTCCGCGCTCCGCTACGCCACCGAGCGCAAGGCGTTCGGGGAGCCGATCGCGAACTTCCAGTTGATCCAGCAGATGCTCGCCGAAAGCGAGATCGAGCTCTACGCATCGGAAACCATGCTGGAGGATTGCTCGCGTCTGGTTGACGCCGGTCAGCCGGTTCTGCGCAAGGCAGCGGCGACCAAGGTGTTCGCGTCGGAGGCCTGCGGCCGGATCGTCGATCGCGTGGTGCAGATCTACGGCGGCGCTGGCTATCTCGCCGAATATGATGCGGAGCGTTTCTTCCGCGATGCGCGCGTCTATCGCATCTACGAGGGCACGACGCAGATCCTGCAGCTCCAGATCGCCAAGCACATGCTGCGCGAGTTCAACGCCGGGGTGAACTGATCCATGTATAACCTCCTCCCCGGCCTGACCGTGATCGAGGCGTCGTCCTTCGTCGCCTCGCCCACCGCGGGGCTCTATCTGGCGCAGATGGGGGCGGAGGTGATCCGCGTGGACCAGATCGGTGGCGGCCCCGACTTTCGCCGCTGGCCCGTCACGCAGAACGGCGACTCGCTCTATTGGGAAAACCTCAACCGGGCGAAGAAGAGCCTGGCGCTCGATCTCGGCCGACCGGAAGGGCGCGAACTGCTGCAGGCGTTGGTGCGCGCCACCGGCCAGTTCGTCACCAACTTTCCGGTGAAGGGCTTCCTGTCGCACGAAATACTTGCCGAAGGTCGCCCCGATCTCATCACCGTGCGCGTGATGGGCTGGGCGGACGGCAGCCCGGCGCTCGATTACACCGTCAACAATGCGGTCGGCTATCCCATGCTGACCGGTGCGGGGCCGGATCCGGTCAACCATGTGCTGCCGGCGTGGGATCTGCTGACCGGCGCCTATGCCGCCTTCGCGCTGATGGCGGCGCTGCGCCGGCGGGATGCGATCGGCGAAGGCGGAGAGATCCGCATCCCGCTGTCGGATGTCGCGATCGGCACGGTGGCGAACCTTGGCGGCATTGCCGAGGTGATGGACACCGGCACCGATCGCCCGCGGCTCGGCAACACCGTTTTCGGCCTGTTCGGGCGCGATTTCACCACCCGCGATGGCAAGCGCACGATGATCGTCGTCGTCACGCACCGCCAATGGGCGAACCTGATCGCCGCTCTGGGTCTCGGCGACGCCATCGCACAGGTGGAGGCGCAGCGCGGCGTCAGCTTCGCCAAGGATGACGGCCTCCGCTTCACTCACCGGGATGCGCTGTTCCCGCTGTTCGAGGCCGCTATCGCCGCGCGCGATCATGCGGAGCTCGCCGCTGCCCTTGACGCCGGCGGCATCGTCCACTCCGCTTATGGCACCATGGCCGATGCCGTGCGCGATCCACGCCTCGTCACCGAAAACCCGATCTTCGGCACGGCCGATGATCCCAGTGGCACGCGCTATCCCGCCGTGGGTGCGTTCGCGACGCTGCCGGCCGAGCAGCGCCGCCCCCCTGCCCCCGCCCCCCGCAACGGCCAGCACAGCGAACAGGTGCTCGCCGAGACGCTTGGCCTGTCATCGGGCGAGATCGGCCGCCTCTTCGACGCGGGCATTGCCGGAAGTTCTGATCGCTAAAAGAAAAGTGATTGTTTTGATCCGGGCGGAGCGGTTGCGCCGCCACGCGAACAGGTCAATCACTATGACCTGTTTTCGCAAAAAGAGTTGTTCGTGACCAAGCACTTCCTTCTCGCGCTCGTCGCCACTTCCGCCCTCGCCTCTCCGCTCGCCGCCCAGGACAAGCCCGACGCAAAGCAGCCCCCCGCCCGCCCTCATGCCGAGGTGGTGAAGGCCGAGGCCGAAGCCGCCTGGGCCAAGGCGCCGGTTGAGGAAACCGAAACGCGCTCCCGCGACAGCGTCACCATCCATGGGAAGCGGTACAATTACATCGCCTCCGCCGGCACGCTGACGACGCGCGACAATGAAGGGAAGCCGACCGCTTCCATGTTCTACACCGCCTACACGCTGGACGGGACGCAACCGGGTACGAAGCGGCCGATCACCTTTCTGTTCAACGGTGGTCCCGGCTCGCCGTCCTTCTGGCTGCGCATGGGTTCGTTCGCGCCGATCCGCATCCGCACCACCAATCCCGAATTCGTCCGCCCCGCGCCTTACGACGTCGGTCCCAATCCGGACTCGCTGCTCGACAAGACCGACCTCGTCTTCCTTGACGCGATCGGCTCCGGCTATTCGCGCCCGCTCGGCGATGCCAAACCGGGTGATTTCTACGGCGTCGACGAGGACGTCGATGTCTTTGCCCGCGCGATCATGCGCTATGTCACCAAATACGGCCGCTGGATGAGCCCGAAGTTCGTTCTGGGCGAAAGCTACGGCACCCTGCGCGCCGGCGCGCTTGCCTATCAGCTTCAGGACCGCGGCATGGCGCTGAACGGCGTGATGCTGCTCAGCTCGATCATGAACTACGGCTATCGCCAGCCGGGTCTCGATCAGGTCTATCTCAACTACCTGCCCAGCTACGCTGCCACCGCATGGTACCATAACCGTCTGCAGAACCGTCCCGCCGACGTCGCCACCGTCGTCGCACAGGCCCGCGCCTTTGCCACCGGGCCGTATATGAGCGCGCTCGCCAAGGGTCAGCTGATCTCCCCGCAGGAGCGTGACCAGGTCGCCGAGCAGATGAGCCAGCTGATCGGTATCAGCCCCGAATATATCAAGCAGAACAATCTTCGCATCGATCTGGCGCGCTTCCGCAAGGAGCTGCTGCGCGGCTCCAATCGCACCGTCGGCCGCTTCGACTCACGATATCTCGGGATCGACAGCGACGCCGCCGGCGAGCGCCCCGAGACCGATGCATCGTCCGATGCGATTTCGGGTGCGTACATCGCCTCCTTCCAGGATTATCTGCACGCAACGCTCGGCTACCAGACGGAGCTGCCCTACCGCCTGTCCGCCCGCGACGGCGCCGGCTTCAAGTGGAACTGGGCGCACAAGGCACCGGGCGGCGGCTATGGCAGCCAGAACAATCCCAACACGGCCGTGGATCTCGCTGCCGCGATGCGCACCAATCCCTATCTGAAGGTGCTGTCGCTCAACGGTTATTACGACATGGCGACGCCGTTCTTCGGGACAGAAAACGATCTTGGTCACATGATGCTGGAGCCGGCACTTCAGGCGAACCTGAAATATACCTACTATCCCGCCGGTCACATGACCTATCTGAATCCGGATGCGCTCCGCCAGATGAAGCAGGATCTCGCGGGTTGGTATGACGAGGCGGTCAGCGACGCGCGCTCGCCCACCCCGCCCGTCGCACTCATGGCTCAGGCAGCCACCGTTCCCGGCGAGACGCCGAACTGAATACCAGCGGCAGCGCGCGGACTTAGCGCGCTGCCGCCCCGGCTTCTGGTCTCAAGGATCGCGCGAACTATGCTACGGTTCGGCGCTTCACCCGTCTCTTGAATGATGGCGAACCGGCAGGCTACGAAAGCAGCCGGACACGCGAACACCCCGGTCGGGGAAGATCGTCGCGGCTGACCGGGGAGGCGCGCATTGTTCCAGAAGAATCAAGTCGTTCACGTCCCCATTGGCCCCGGTCACGCTGAACGCGGTGCAAGCCGCGCCGGATACGCATCATGAAAAATCTGAAGAAAACCGAAGGCGAAGTCGCCGTGCCGACCACCCCGCTTCCGGGGCGCGGCGATCTGCCCGCGCGCGATCTGTTGCTTCAGGCCGCCAGCGAGTTGATGATCGAACTCGGCACGCCGGATGTCTCGCTTCACGCCATTGCGCGGCGTGCGGGCGTCACCGCGCCACTGGTGAAATATTATTTCGGCGGCAAGGAGGGCTTGCTGCTGGCGCTAGTGGAACGCGACACCGCCCGTTCCCTCGCGCAACTGGAGGGGCTGCACGCCACCAATCTCGATCCGCTCGCCAAGCTGAAGCTGCACATCAGCGGGATCGCGCGCACCTACAGCCGCTATCCCTACCTTGTCGGGCTGCTCAACCATCTGTTGCGCGAGTCGCGGACAAAAGCCTCCGAGGGTATCAAGACGAGCTTCGTCACCCCGCTGATTGAGGCACAACGCCGGCTGGTTCAGGAAGGGATCGCCGCCGGACAGCTTCGCCCGATCGATCCGGACAAACTCTATTACATCATCGTCGGCGCGTGCAATTACCTGTTCTCGTCCCGCCTCGTCTTCGCGAACATCATGGGCGATCATCTGAGCGGTCCCGAGTTCGAACGGGAGTTCGCCGCCACGGTGATCGACGTCATCCTGAACGGTGTCCGGGCCTGACGCGGCGGTTTGCGCCACTCGTTCATGGCACCGTCGACGCTTGGTACAGGAGGCGCTGAGGTGAAGGTTCACCGTTACGTCATTGATCTCGAATGGACCGGCAACACGGGCCAGGGCACCCGAAGCCTGTCCGCCTATGAACGTAGCCACCGCATCTCCGCTGGCGCAAAGCCGCCGATCGCCGGATCGTCCGATCCGTCCTTTCGCGGCGATCCGCGATGCTGGAACCCGGAGGAGCTGCTGGTCGCGTCCGTTTCGGCATGCCACGAACTTTGGTATCTGGGGCTGTGCGCCGACGCTGGCGTGATCGTGCACGGCTATACGGATCAGCCGGAGGGGATCATGGTCGAGGAAGCCGGCGGCGCCGGCCAATTTCAGTCGGTTACCCTACGGCCGCAAGTCGTCATTGCCGCATCCTCGGACGCGGTGCTCGCCGCCGCGCTGCATGAACGGGCGCATGCGATGTGTTTTATCGCGCGCTCGGTGAATTTTCCCGTCAGCATTGAGCCCAGCATCACCAGCGCAATCACCAGCGGCTGACCGCCACCGCCGTCAAGCGGTTCGGCGCATCCAGCCGGGATCACGCACGCCTGAGCCGCCGGCGCGCGCCTCACCGTCACGGCGCCCAGTTGATCCCGCAGGATCACCGGCGCGCCACGCCGACCCGTCTTAGTCCTTCTTGGCGGACAGGTGCTTGCTGAGATGCTTGTTCATCTCGAACATGCTCACCGACTTCTTCCCGAAGATCTTCTCCAGCTTGTCGTCCGCGTTGATCTGGCGTCGGTCCTTGGCGTCCTGAAGATCGTTCTTCTTGATATAATCCCACACTTTGCTGACGACTTCGCTGCGCGGCAGGTCATTCTTGCCGACGATCTCTGCGAGTTCAGGCGAGGGAGTGACCGGCGCGGTGATGCCGCCGCGCGCGCCGCCGGCCGGCTTGCCAGTGGCCTTTACCTTCTTTTCCGCCGCCTTGGTCTCGTCCTTGCTACGCTTTTCTGCCGTCCGCGCCATGGGTCTCTCCTCTATCTGCCCGGATCCTAGCATCGGATAGCCGGCAATCCAGCGTGTTTAAGCGTCATGGCTTGGCGAAGTTCCGCAGCACGGCTGCAATCGGCTGCAGATATTGTCCTGAACCGCTGGCTCGATTGCTCGTTTGCCGATCATGGCGCTGCTTCCTGCCGCTTCTGTCCAGCCCGCTCCCCCGCCCGAATGGCGGCCGCGCCGGCTGCTCCTCACGCGCTCTGCACGTGACATCGAACATGGGCGCGCCATCGCCGAACGCGCAGCGCGCCTCGGCGTCGAAATTGTTGAGCTCGCCGGCGATCGACTCGCACTTGATCTCCCGCCTGATCCGCGCCGTGCCTATGCCGCGGCAAAGGCGACGCTGGCTGTGGTCGTCGCGCCGCCGTCCAAGCGCCGCCTCCAACCGATCGCGCCCAGCGCCGACTGGCGGGTCGACCTGGCCGAGGGGTGCCCGGCGCATTGCAGCTATTGCTATCTCGCCGGCTCGCTGAAGGGGCCGCCGATCACCCGCGTCTACGCCAACGTGGAAGAGATACTCGCCGGTCTGCCTGCATATCTCGGGCAAGGCACGGTCACATCGCGCAGCAGGGCACGCGCGATCGAGGGCACCACCTATGAGGCGTCCTGCTACACCGATCCGCTGGCGCTGGAGCCGCTGACCGGCTCGCTCTCGGCGGCGATACGCTGGTTCGGCCAGTGGGACGCGCCAGCCCAGCTTCGCTTCACCACCAAATTCGCTGACGTCGCGCCCCTGCTCGCGCTCGATCACAATGGCCGCACGCGGATGCGCGCATCGATCAATCCCCGTGCCTTCGCCCGTTTCGAAGGGGGCACCGCGCCGGTGGCATCGCGGCTCGAGGCGCTCGGCCGGATGGCGCGCGCCGGCTATCCTGTCGGTCTCACCATTGCCCCGATCATCGCTGCGGATGGCTGGCAGGACGCCTATAGCGCGCTGATTGACGACGCTGCCGGCGCGCTCGCCGACATCCCCTCGCTCGATCTTACCATCGAACTGATCACCCACCGCTTCACCAGCGGGTCCAAGGCGGTGCTGCAAAGCTGGTACCCCGGAGCGGCGCTCGACATGAGCGATGACCGGCGCGTGACCAAGCGGGCGAAGTTCGGCGGGGAGAAGCAGGTTTACGACACGGCGACGATGCGGCTGCTCCGCACCTTCTTCGAGGATCGCATCGCTCGTGCCCTGCCGGCTGCCCGGATCCTCTACTGGACATGACGACCTTCTTCACCGCCGACACGCATTTCGGCGATCACCGCACCATCAACATCTGGCGGCGTCCCTTCGCCAGCGTGGCCGAGATGAACGCGCTGCTGATCGAGCGCTGGAACGCCACCGTGGCCCCGAACGATATCGTCTGGCACCTGGGCGATGTGGCGCGGCGGCCGGCCGATGTGCCGGATCTGCTCGCCGCGTTGAACGGCACCAAGCACCTCATCCGCGGCAACAACGATCCGGACGGCACTTTGCAATCGGCCGGCTGGGCAAGCACGGCCGATTATGCCGAGCTGGTCGTGGACGAACACCGGCTCGTCCTCTGCCACTATCCGTTTCGCTCCTGGAACAGCCAGCATCGTGGCGCCCTCAACCTTCACGGCCACAGCCACGGGCGGCTCGCACCGATGCGTCGCCAGTTCGATGTCGGGGTCGACGTTCATGATTTCGCCCCGGTCACGCTCGGCGATCTGCTGGCAAAGCCCGACCGACGGGAACGCGGCGGCAGCCCGCCCGTTCGAGCCACCTCATCATAACGGACCTCTCGCCTGGAATGTCTCGATCCCCTGATGCGGAAACCACCGCCTTGCCGCCGTTCGGCGAACTGCCGCCCTCGCCGATGAGCATCGCGGAAACCACAGCAGGGGTCGCGCCGCTGCTCGTCGCGCATGACGTGATCGTTGCCGTGGCGGACGAGACACGCGCCCTGGCGCTGACCCGGATGCTGGCAGCGATGATGCCGGACGCGCATGTCCTGTTCTGCCCGGGGACGGATGCCCTGCCCGGCGACGATGCCCCGCCCTCACCTGCCAATGTCGGCCAGCGCGTCTCCGCGCTTCGCGCCGTCCGCCAGAACAGCGCCGGAAAGAACGGCGCCCGCATCGCCCTTGTCACCTCGGGCGAGGCGCTCGCCCGCGCCTATCCCCCGCCAGCAGCGTTCGATGCCAAACCCCCGTCCGTCGCGGTTGGTGAGCCATGCGATCTTGCCCAATTGCACGACGAACTGATCGCGCTCGGCTATATCGTCGACGAGCGGGTGGACGAGCCCGGTGAGGTTGCCCTGCGCGGGCAAGTGCTCGACATTTTCCCCGCGGACGCGGAATCGCCGCTCCGCATCGAGGTGGCGGACGGCGTCATCGCCAGCCTGCGCTTCTACGATCCCTCCGACCAGCGCAGCATCGAGGATGTGGATAGCCATGAGCTCGGGCGCGTGGCCGAACCGCCGCTTGATGCGCAGCGGGTGACGTTGCTGGATCATCTACCCAAGGCGGTGATCGTCATCACCGATCGCGCGGACGAACGTCGCCGGCGCCTGCTCGCGCTCAGCAGCGATGCGGCAAAGCGCAAAAGCCGGCGCGCGGCGCAGGACATTGTGGACGACGCCGCCTGGCAAAAGGCGCTGGACGGGCGCGAAACGCAGGGGCTGGATCAGCAGGGCGAGCCGCCCGCCCGCTTCGTCGAACAGCGCGGGCCGCTGGCAGCTTTCGCAAAGGAGGCAAAACAGGTTCTCGCCGCGGGCGATCGCGTCGTCCTGATCGGCGGCGAGCGCGACCTGCGCTTCCTGACACGGCGGATCGAGAAACGGCTGGACACTGCCGCCCTCGCCGCCAGCGACTGGTCCGAGATCCTGTCGGCGCCAAAGGGCACTTTCTGCACCCTTGCCGCGCCGGCGGATCGCGGCTTTCGCCGGGACGGCATCTTCGCCATCGCCGCCGCCGATCTTCTCGGCAGCCGGGCGGAGCGCGAGGATGGCGCCGCACACCGCGTCGATCTGTCGTTCGTGCAGGCGGCCGAGATCCGCGTCGGTGATACCGTCATTCACGAGGATCACGGCATCGGCGTCGTAGCCGGGATCGAGGCGCTGCCGAATGGCGACGGCACAGGCGGCGATACGATCAAGCTGACCTATGCCAAGGACGCCGTTCGCCTGGTGCCCGTGGCGGAGGCGGATCGGCTGTGGCGCTATGGCGCGGAGGATGATGCCGTCACGCTTGATACGCTGGACGGCCGCACCTGGCACGAACGGCGCGGCAAGATCGCTGAGGCCATCGCCGATACCGCGCGCCAGCTCACCGCCCTGGCGGCCGAACGCGAAACCCATAGCGCGCCCGTGCTCGATCCCGCGCCCGCCGCCTATGAGCGGTTCGCCGCTGGCTTCCCCTTTTCGGAAACCGCCGATCAGCTGACCGCGATCGAGGCCGTGCGCAGCGATCTTGCCTCGGGAAAGCCGATGGATCGCCTCATCATCGGCGATGTCGGCTTCGGCAAGACGGAGGTGGCGTTGCGCGCCGCCGCCATCGCCGCCCTCGCTGGCAAGCAAGTGGCGCTGGCCGCGCCCACCACCGTCCTCGCGCGGCAGCATCTCGAAAGCTTCACCGCGCGCTTCGAGGACGCCGGCATCGCCGTCGCCGGCCTCTCTCGCCTGACGAGCGATGCGGAAAAGAAGCGGGTGAAGGCCGGCCTGGCGGACGGCAGCATTCAGGTGGTGATCGGAACAGGCGCGGTCGCCGGCAAGGGTGTGAAATACAAGGATCTCGCCCTCGTCATCATCGATGAGGAGCAGCGCTTCGGCGCCGCCGACAAGAACAAGCTTCAGGATCTCTCCGCCGGCCACATTCTGACGCTGTCGGCAACGCCTATCCCGCGCACGCTGCAATCGGCGCTGGTCGGGTTGCGGCAATTGTCGGTGATCGCCACCCCGCCCGCCCGGCGCCAGCCGATCCGCACCGCCGTCTCCGACTTCTCGCCCGATACGCTGCGGGGCGCCCTGCTGCGCGAGCGCGCGCGCGGCGGTCAGAGCTTCGTCGTCGTGCCCCGCATCTCGGACATGGCGCCGCTGGCCGAACAGCTCGGCAAACTGGTGCCGGAGCTCGAGCTGCTGCAGGCCCATGGCAAGATGCCAGCCGCCGAGATCGACGAGACCATGGTCCGCTTCGGCCGCGGTGACGG
Organism: Sphingomonas sp. CCH5-D11; assembly: GCF_001557395.1. Lineage (NCBI taxonomy): Bacteria > Pseudomonadati > Pseudomonadota > Alphaproteobacteria > Sphingomonadales > Sphingomonadaceae > Sphingomonas > Sphingomonas sp. CCH5-D11. The sequence continues at coordinate 22,518 of NZ_LSKH01000008.1, forward strand.
CGACGTGCTGCTCGCTACCAACATCATCGAGGCGGGGCTGGACGTGCCGCGGGCCAATACCATGGCGATCGTCCACGCCGATCGCTTCGGTCTGTCGCAGCTTCACCAGCTGCGCGGCCGCGTCGGGCGCGGGCACCGCCGCGGCCAGGTGCTGCTGTTCACCGATGCCGATGACGCCATTTCCCCGCGCACGCTCAAGCGGCTGCGCACGCTGGAGGCGTTCGACCGGCTGGGCGCCGGCTTTGCGATCAGCGCGCGCGATCTCGACATGCGCGGTGCCGGCGACCTGCTAGGCGACACGCAGGCGGGTCACATGCGGCTGATCGGTGTGGAGCTGTATCAGCAGTTGCTGGAAGATGCGCTGCGCACGGAGCGCGGCGAGACCGTGGAACGCTGGACGCCGGAATTGCAGCTCGGGCTGGAAGGACGCCTCCCGCCGGAATGGATCCCGGAGGAGGATCTGCGAATCACTCTCTACGCCCGCCTCGGCCGGCTGCGCAGCGATGCGGAGCTGGACGCCTTTGAGGCAGAACTGGAGGACCGGTTCGGCGAGCTTCCGGAGGATGCGGCCCTGCTCATGTCGATCGCCCGCGTGCGGGAGCGTGCGCGCGGGCTGAACATCGCCCGGATCGATGCCGGGCCCGCCGCCATCGCCCTGACGCCGCGCAACGGCAGCAAGGGCGCGGCGCAGATCGACGGTATGGTCGAAAAGGACGGACGCTTTCTGCTCAAGGAAGCGCTGGAAGAGCCATCCGCCCGGCTGGAACGGCTGGCGGCGCTACTCGGGTAGCACCGCCCCGCCCTGCACCGTTTCGGGTTGCCCCTTACGGGTTGCCCCCTCAAGGATTGCCCTTGCCTCCATGGGCGCCGACGACGGTTCCGGTGGAGAAGCTTACGTCATCGGCCGCCAGCGTGACGTATAGTGAGGCAAGCTCGGCCGGCTGCCCGGCCCGGCCCAGCGGCGTGTCCTGTCCAAACTCGCCCATCTTGCCCGGCAACTGGCCGCCCGCCACCTGGAGCGGCGTCCACACCGGGCCTGGCGAGACGGCATTCACCCGAATGCCCTTCTTCGCCAGCTGCTTCGCCATGCCCTTGGTCAGGTTCAGGATCGCCGCCTTGGTGCTGGCATAATCGATCAGCTCCTCGCCAGGGTCATAGGAGTTCACCGACACGGTGTTGATGATCACGCCGCCAGGCGGCAGTGCGGGGATCGCCGCCTTGCTGAAGCGGAAGACATGGTAGACGTTCGTTTCATAGGTGCGGACGAACTGCTCGTCCGAAATCTCCATGATGTCGGCCTTGCTCTGCTGATAAGCGGCATTGTTGACCAGAATGTCCAGCCCGCCCAGCGCGGCGATCGCCTTGCGCACCGTCTCCTCGCACGCCTTTTGCGTCCGGATGTCCGCCGGCAGCAGCACGGCCTTGCGCCCGGCCTGTTCGATCAGCGCCTTCACCTCGCGCGCGTCCGGCTCTTCCGTGGGATAATAGTTGATCGCGACGTCCGCCCCCTCGCGGGCAAAGGCGATCGCCGCGGCGCGGCCGATCCCGCTGTCGCCGCCGGTGATCAGCGCGCGCCGTCCGGTCAGCTTGCCCGATCCGCGATAGCTTGTTTCCCCATGGTCGGGGCGCGGGTTCATCTTGCTGGCGAGCGCTGGCCATGGCTGCCGCTGCTCGGGGAAGGGTTCCCGGCGATAGCGGGTGCGCGGATCGCTCAGCGCTGGTCGCCCTCCTGCCTGCCCCTGTGCCGCGGCGGGCGTGGACGCCGCCGCCAGCCCGAGAACCGCGCCGCCCAGCAGGCCGCGTCGCGAGCTTTCGAATTCACTCATCCACCATCTCCACCATGAATATCGGTTCAGGTGAGGGACGCACCGACGCTGCCGGCGTTCCGGCCGGCCGGACGCATGACGATAAATATCCTGTGATGATGGGCACATGGCGCTCCGCGCTCGACTTCGCGGGGCGATCGGCGGAAAGGGCAGCAGCCCTTGCTTACCACAACCAACGAGACTGCTGTGTCCGATCGTATCGCATCCGCCGCTCTCCGCTCCCGCGTCACTGACGCCGACACCGCCGCCGCGCTGATCCAGCCGGGCGAGACGGTCGGCATGAGCGGCTTCACCGGTTCCGGCTACCCCAAGGCGGTGCCGCAGGCGCTTGCCCGTCGCATGGCGGCGGAGCGTGCCGGCGGACGTCCGTTCCGCGTCAATCTGTGGACCGGCGCTTCGACCGGCCCGGAGCTGGATGGCGCCCTTGCGGCCGTGGATGGCGTCGCGCAGCGGCTTCCCTATTCGTCCGATCCCGTGGCGCGGGAAAAGATCAACCGCGGCGAGATCGACTATCTCGACATGCATCTCAGCCAGGTCGCCCCCATGGCGTGGGAAGGGGTGATCGGCACGCTCGACACGGCGGTGGTGGAGATCACCGGCATCAAGGCCGATGGTTCGCTGATCCCCTCATCCTCGATCGGCAACAACAAGACGTGGCTCGATCGCGCCAAGCGCGTGATTCTGGAGGTCAATCGCTGGCAGAACCCGGCGCTGGAGGGCGCGCATGACATTTACTACGGCACGCGCCTGCCGCCGGAGCGCGTTCCCATTCCTCTGGTCCGCCCGGATGATCGCATCGGCTCTCCCTATCTCTCCTGCGATCCGGACAAGATCGTTGCGATCGTCGAAACGGATGCGCCGGACCGCAACCTTCCCTTCGCCGCGCCGGACGACACCGCGCTCGCGATCGCCGGCCACATCATCGAATTCCTCAGTCATGAGGTGAAGCGCGGCCGCCTTCCCGCCTCGCTGCTCCCGATCCAGTCGGGCGTGGGCAATATCGCCAATGCCGTGCTTTCCGGGCTGGTCGACGCGCCGTTCGATCCGATGACCGCCTATACGGAGGTGATCCAGGACGGGATGCTGGACCTGCTCGACGCGGGCAAGCTTCGCATGGCCTCGGCCACGGCCTTTTCACTCAGCCCGGCGGCCGCCGATCGCCTCAATGCGAACATGGCCTCTTATGCCAGCCGCATGATCCTGCGCCCGCAGGAGATCAGCAATCATCCCGAACTCGTTCGCCGGCTCGGCTGCATCGCGATGAACGGCCTGATCGAGGCCGACATCTACGGCAACGTCAATTCCACGCTCGTCATGGGCTCGCGTATCCAGAACGGTATCGGCGGCTCGGGTGATTTCGCCCGCAACGCCTATGTCTCGATCTTCATGACGCCTTCAACGGCCAAGGGCGGCCGCATCTCCGCCATCGTGCCGCAGGCGAGCCATGTCGATCACATCATGCAGGACGTGCAGGTGATCGTCACCGAACAGGGCCTGGCCGATCTGCGCGGCCTCAGCCCGCGGCAGCGCGCCGCGGTGGTAATCGAGCGCTGCGCGCACCCGAGCTATCGCCCGCTGCTCGCCGATTATGCCGCGCGCGCACGGGGCGGCGCTTATGGCCTGCATGCGCCCGCACTGCCCGGCGAGGCTCTGTCCTGGCATCAGCGCTTCATGGAAACAGGCACCATGCTTCCCGCCTGACCCATACGGGCTTTCCATCAAGGGTTGGCGACACCGCACGGGAGAAATCTACTCGGTCGCCCCAACAGAGCGCGTCATCCCGGCCTAGCGCCGGGATCGACCGTTCCGCCAATCCATGGCCGGAGATTGGCGGAACGATAGATGCCGATCAGGCTCGGCAGCAGCTCACCCGAAGCTCTACCTTCTTCACGCCCCGCCGGGGCGAGGTGACGCGAACCAGCCGGTTCAGCCCCTAGCCCTTCTTCAGCGCATCCGGCTTGTGAACCGCTTCCTTGCCCGACTTGTCGCTCTTCACGCGATATTGCGGATCGTCCTTTGACGCCTTGGCCGTATGACCACCGGCCTTGGTGGTGCTCGTCTCCTTGCGCACCACCTTGCCGGACGTCTCGCCCTGCGGCGTGTCCCACTTCACATGGTCGCCGGCTTTCAGGTTCTTTGTCATGACACGCTCTCCGATGCGGACGTTGCCGCCCGGCTCCGAACGCGCCGATCGATCACCCGGTTGCGCGGCCGCCACGCCCATCGGCAAAGATCGCTCGCGGGAACGTCATCGCTGCCAACTTGTTCGATCAGAACGACGAAAGGGAGGGATGATGCCAGCAACGAGCCCCACGACGACACCGGCGGAACGCGGTCGCCAGGCCCCTACCCCTTGGGCCATCCCGCCGCGCGGCTGGAAGGATGTCGTGCTGCGCAGCTGGAGGGAATCGGGGCAGGACAACATCAGCCTCGTCGCGTCCGGGGTCGCATTCTGCGGCATCCTCGCGATGGTGCCGATGCTCGGCGCCATTGTGCTCAGCTACGGGCTGGTCGCGACACCCGAGACGGTGATGAACAATGTCCGCTCGCTCACCTCGCTGATGCCGGCAGACGCCGCTCGGCTGATCGGGGAGCAGCTCGCCAATGTCGTGTCCACCTCCGATGGCAAGAAGGGATTCGGCCTGCTCATCGCGCTTGGCATCGCTCTCTACGGTGCGATGAAGGGCGCCACGGCGATCATCACCGCGCTCAACATCGCTTATGATGAGGAAGAAACGCGCGGCTTCGTGAAGCTGAACCTCATCGCGCTGGCGATCACCGCCGGCGGCGTTCTGGTGGCAGTGCTGGCGGTGGTCGCGATCGCCGCGATGGGATCGCTGAAGCACCTGTTTCCCACGCTGCCCGCGCCGGTGCTCGTCATCACCAACATCATTTCCCATCTGGTCATGGCCGCGGTGGGCGCCGCCGCCGCGGCGACGCTCTATCGCTTCGCCCCCAATCGCGAAGGCGCCAAATGGGTCTGGCTCACCCCCGGGTCGGTCTTCGCGGCGCTTTCCTGGGTCCTGATGACATTGGGCTTCGGCATCTATGTCGCCAATTTCGGCAGCTATGACGCCACTTATGGCTCGCTTGGCGCGGCGGTGGTTCTGCTCACCTGGCTGTACCTGTCGGCCTATGTCCTGCTGCTGGGGGCGGAGTTCAACTGCGAGCTGGAACGACAGACCGCGCAGGATACGACTACCGGCGCGGCCCAGCCGATGGGCACGCGGGGCGCCTATGCCGCTGATACCGTGGCGAGCGGGCCGGAACCGCAGTCGAAGCCGGCATTGGGCGGCACCACGCGCAGCCCGGCCAGCGATCCTCATCCCGCCACCGGACCGGCGAGGACCGGCCTTGCCGTCAGCAGCAATCTCGATCGGGCGCTTCGCATCGGCTCCATCGGCAAGGTCGGGCTGCTCCCCTCGCTTTTCGCCACGCTTGGCCTCTCCATGATGGGCAAGCGGAACAGGACGGCGCTCGGCATCACCTTCATGGCCGCGGCCGGCGGGCTGAAATGGCTCAGCCGCCCCGACGCGCGGTCCACGACGTCGACGCGGGGATAAGCGTCCCGCCGCGAGTCCGGCAGGGTCAGTCGGCGTGAGACGCTACGATCGCGCGGCTGACATCGCCCATCAACCGCATCCGGCTCGGGATCGACTGGCGAGTGCTCGCGATCATGACGGCTACCGCATAACGGTGGCCATCGGGGGCGACGAGCAGCCCCACGTCGTTATAGCCGGTCGACAGGCTGCCCAGATCCTGCCCGGTCCCGGTCTTGTGCGCCAGCGTCCAGCCAGGCCGAAGCCCCGATTTCAGCCGCAGCGGCCCGGTCCGGCTGGCCCGCATCAGCGACAGCAGCTTGTCGGTCGAGGCCGGGCTGAGCAGCTTCCCCTGCGCCAGCAGCGCAATGCCCAGCGTCACGCCGTTGGCCGACGCGCCATCTTCGGGATCGGCCAGGTACCGGTCCAGCGCCCGGCGCCGCGCCTCATAGCTCATTGCCGCCCGCGCCTGGAGAAAGCCCCAGCCCCCCGCCCATTCCGGCCGCCAGGTCAGCCCGGCCGTGCGCGCCTGCAGCAGCCGTTCGCCGGGGCCGAAGGTCACCCCGGCGACATCCTTCTCCTCCAGCATCCGCCGAACCGCCTCCGGCCCGCCCGCGCGCCACAGCAGCACGTCGTTCGCCGTATTGTCGCTCCGCGTCATGGCGCCCTGCAGCAAGGCACCGACCTTGGTTCGATACCCGTCACTGTCCACCAGCGGCCGGATCGGCTGGTGAAACACGGTGAGGTCAGATTTGCGCACCGTAACAGGATCGCTCAGGCTCATTCGTCCCCGGTCAACCGCATCCATGACGGTGATGCCGACCCACAATTTGCTGACGCTCTGCTGCGGGCGCGGCTTGTCCCCGGCCCAATCGACCGTCCAGCCTTCGTCGATGTCTCGAACCGAGATCCCCACGTCGCCGCTGAAGCCGCGCCCCAGCGCCTGGACGGCGTTCAGCAGCGCGGCTGGCGGTTGCGGGCGCGCTACCGACACGCGCGGCGGCGGCGGCGGCGCTGGTTGGCGAACGGTAACGGGCTTTGCAGCGGGCGCCGAGACGGGCGGCGCGGCAGGAACACAGGCGGCGATGACACTCAGCGCGGCGATCGCGCTGAGCCGGCGGACGAACGTGGCGGACATGTTACTCCCTTTGCCCACCTGCTAAGCGCCAGAGCCTGCAGGAGAAAGGCCGCCGGCTCAGCCTGTCGCGATTAGGCCGTCATCCATCGCAGAAGCCAAAGCGGCGGTCGCGAGCCACGCGCGGGTGTCGACCAGGGTGAGCGCCGTCAGCGCCGCTCCAGCACCAGCGACTGCACCGCGCGCGCAAATGGACCACGCACGTCCGACAGCCGCGTCATCGCCAAACCGGCGCCATCATCACCGGCCCAGGTTTCCGCATCCGAAAACAACCACTCACCCACCGGCGCGCGGGCAAAGTTGACGGTCAGGTCCGCATTGATGAACGTCCACTCGTCAAACGGCAGAACCGGCGCGATGCCGTTGGAGAAATCGGCCACCGCCATCGCCCGCGCCACGGGGGACAGCGGCTCTCCCTCGATCAGGGCGCGATGCTGGCGAAACCACACCTGCCCCGGGCCGAGCTGACGAAAGCCGCCCCGGATGCGTCGCAGGTCGAAATTGGCACCAAAGTTCACCGCGCCGGGCAAGCTGTCCCGAAACTGGTCATCTTCCGCCACGTTCTCGGGTGAACCAGCGACCTCCGGCATGGCGGCACCCGCCGGAACGGGCTCTTCCGCCATCCGCACGCGCAACACATTCGCGCGGGTGACTTCCTTGCCGTCGTGCAGCAATTTGACCTGTACCAGCTGAATTTTGCGCCCGTCGCGGATCACCTCGGTTGCGATATCAAGCCGCGCCACGGGGACGGGCCGCAACAGCTCAACCGTCACGCGTGCGACCCGCATCGGCGCTGCCGTCGGCACCTGCTCGGCCGCCCAGGCGACCAGCGCGGAGGGCGCGCCACCGTGCTGCAATTGCGGATGCCACGGGCCGGCCGCATAGGCCGTCGCGAGAAATCCGCTTCCCTGTTTCACGAAGATGGCGTCGCTCACTCGCGCATGTCCTCTTTCCTGGGCGCTTCTCACCTACTGGCTGGACGCGCGCATGCAACGCGCATCTGACCGACGCCTTTCCTGGTGGCGCGGGTCCGTTGTCAGATTCACGCGTCGCGTCCGCTTCGGTCCGCCGCGCCACCGCCCGTGGTGCACCGCAACAAGATACCGCTCACTTAGCGGACAAAGTGTCCGTTATGGCTCGCCTCGAGGCGCAGAACTGTGTTGCGAGGCTTTCAGCGTTGCGACATCTGGCGCGAGTCACGCCTTAGATGGTTCCAACGCGCGCCGAATGATGTCAGCGCGGCTGTTCTCTTCAAGGAAGCGCAAAAAAGTATAACGGGTACGAGAATTCAGAAGCTCACCATTACGTAAACGCGAGCAACATGGACCCGGCCACGTCGCGTCAGCAATAATGCCTGACTCGACAGTATCTTTTCATTACTAAGTCCAATACCGTGTAACCCCGTACTTCCCGGCTGGGGTTTCATTCTGTAGGAAGAGTTATGACTGACAGGCCAGACGACGACAGCACCCTCTTGGCAACTGAGCTAACCATCGCATGGCTGGCCAATCCGAACACGCGCGTAAACCCGGACGATGTGCCCGGGGTTCTTGCGTCAATGTATGAAGCAGTGCGCACCTTGGGTAAGACGTCAGCTCCCGATGAAGCTGACGCCGCCGACACCCCTGAATACAAGCCTGCCGTCAGTGTCCGGAAATCCCTGGCCGATCCGGACTTTATCGTTTCGCTGATCGACGGGAAGAAGTATCGCAGCCTGCGCCGCCACTTAAACGCGCATGGTCTCTCTCCGGAAGATTATCGCCAGCGTTATGGGCTGAAGCCTGATTACCCGATGGTCGCGCCGGGTTATTCCGCCGCCCGTCGCGATGTGGCGAAGAAGCTTGGTCTGGGCCGCAAGCCGGGGACGAAGATCAACAAGTCACCCGATCAGCAGGCGTCTACCCGGCGCGGACGCAAGCCGAAGGGGGAAGAGGCCGGCGGCGAGGAATGATTTCGTCGTGATCGGGCCGAAATCGATCTTTCGGCCCGATCGACTTCTCAGGCACCGGATTATGGTTGTTCAGTGCGCCTGACGAGCGACAGGTCGTAGCCAAGCTCGCGCGCGCGCGTTTCCAGCATCGCGATCACCGACGCGTCCGGATGGCGCGCTCGGGTCAGCGCCCAAAGGTAACGTCCCGAGGGTTCGCCCACGATCGACCAGTCATAGCGGTCGCCATGATCCAGCACCCAATAATCACCTTGGAACGGGCCGAAGAAGGATACCTTCAGCTTTGCATTGCGCGCCGTGTCCACGACTTTTGCTTTGCCGGTTGATGATTTTTCCTTGCCGTTGATACCGCCCTGCCGCCCGCGATTGACCACGCGGATCGTTCCGTCACCATTTAGCGCATAATCGGCCGTTACAGCGTCCATTCCTCTCTGGAACGACGCCTCATAGCGAAACTGTTCATACCAGCGGCCAAGATATCGCTGTAAATCCACCGGCTTGGCGGGCTCGGGGACGGATCTGTTACCGACCGGGCCGGCACGTTGTATTGCCACGTATGCCGCTATCATCGCCGGAACGCCGATCGCTGCGGCGGCAATGACGACCTTTCTCATTATCCTTCCTTATCTGTCGCTCCGGGTACCTGCCCGGCGATGCGGCGATCCAACGCGCGAATGGCTCGCAACGTTGCTGTTGACGCTTCCCTGATGCTGGGTGACGCTACGGCATGGATCTGACGCTCTCCCCCGCCGAACAGGCGTTCGCCGCTGAAGTCCGCCGCTTCTTCAGGGAAGAATATCCGCAGGACGTTCTCGCGCTGCTGCGCGACGGGCGAAAGTTGACGCGGGAAGATCACGTCCGATCGCAACAGGCGCTCAACGCCAGGGGCTGGCTCGGCGTCGGCTGGCCGGCGGAACATGGCGGGCCGGGCTGGTCCCCGTTTCAGCGTTACCTGTTCGAACAGGAGCTCGAACTGGCGGGCGCCCCGTCGATCATCCCGATGGCGGTGATCTATATCGGCCCGATCATCTGCGCCTTCGGCACGCCGGGGCAGCAGGCGCGCTGGCTGCCGGACATCCTGAACTCGCGCGCCATGTGGGCGCAGGGCTATTCGGAGCCCGAATCCGGGTCCGACCTTGCATCCCTGCGGATGAGCGCGGTGCGCGACGGCGACGATTATGTGCTGAACGGCACGAAGATCTGGACGTCCGGCGCGCATTGGGCGGATTGGATCTTCTGCCTCGTGCGCACGGAGAAATGCGAGCGCAAACAGGACGGCATTTCGATGATCTGCGCCGACATGCGCACGCCGGGCATCACCGTTCATCCGATCATCTCCATCGACGGTTCGCACGAGCTTAATCGCGTGGAGTTTGACAATGTGCGCGTGCCGGCGGCGAACATGATCGGGGAGGCTGGCAAGGGCTGGCATTATGCCAATGTGCTGCTTGCCGCGGAGCGCGTGTCCTATGCACACATCGGCCGCAAGCGCGCCGATCTGGCCGAGCTGCGCCGCGTCGCGGCCACCATGCCCGGCAGTTTCGCCGATACCATGGCGCAGGAGCCGTTGTTCGCGCGCCGCGTGGCGCTGGCGGAGATCCGCCTGAACGCCGTCGAGCTCTCCGTCCTGCGCGTCCTGTGCGGGGAGGCCGCGCCCGCCGCCGTTTCCGCCTTGAAGATCGCCTGTACCGAACTGGCGCAGGAGATCACCGAATTGTGGGTCGAGCTGGCCGGACGCGACCGCGCCGTGGTCGCCGATCGCACTGCCGCGGACTGGCGGGGGACGGCGCCGGAGGTCGCCGGCTTCGCCGTGCCGCGCACCGCCTCCTATCTCTTCGAGCGGGCGCAGACGATCTACGGCGGCGCGACCGAGATCCAGAAGACGATCGTCTGGAAGGCGCTCGACCGCGCCAATGCCGCGCTCGCCTGACCCGGCCGGCCCGTCACTCATCCGATCCGATTGGAGCAATGATGATCAAGATGATCTTCTGCCTTCGCCGCCGGGCGGAGCTGAGCCCGGCGGCGTTCCAGGCCTATTGGCGCGATCGCCACGCGCCCTTGGTGGCGGAGGTCGCGCCACTGCTGCGCATCCGGCGCTATGTGCAAAGCCACAGCTTCGAGGACCCGCAACTTGCAGGGCCGGTGGCGGCGCGCGGGGCCATCGTCCCGCACTATGATGGCGTCGCCGAACTATATTGGGACAGCATCGAGGATCTCACCGCCGTGAACGACAGCAAGGAAGCGCGCGAGGCCGGCCGCCGGCTGCTGGAGGATGAACGCAACTTCATCGACCTGTCGCAGTCGCCCTTGTTCTGGGTCCGCGAAAACCACGTCATCTGACCGGGCGAAAGAACCGGCTGTTACAAGCATCAGGAGAGGCGGCATGGATTTCAGCTTCACGCCCGAACAGGAACAATTGCGCGCCTCGCTGGCCGCCTATCTGCGCAGCCATCACGATTTCACCACGCGCCAGGCCGGCGTTGCTTCCGACGATGGCCGCACCCCTGCGATCTGGCACGATTTCACCGACCGGCTCGGCCTGTTCGCCCTCGCCGGTCCCGATGCGCCGGATCCGTTCGACCTGCTGGTCGTGATGCAGGAGCTCGGCGTTGCTCTGGTGGCCGAGCCGTTCCTCGAAACGGCGGTCACCAGCGCGACGCTGCTGCGCGAAAGCGGCACGCCCGCCGCGGCTGCCCTGTTGCAGCGGATCACGGCCGGAGACGCCGTGGTCGCCTTCGCCGATAGCGAGCGGAATGGTCGCCTCGCCGCCGCCCCGGCGCTGACGCGCGCTTCGCCCTTTGCCGGCGGCTGGCATCTGCACGGCGCCAAATCCATGGTCATGGCCGCGCCCTGGGCCACCACCTTGCTGGTCAGCGCCGCAACGCCAGAAGGCGCGGCAGTCTTCGCGGTGGAGCCGGGCAGCGCCGGTGTCACCCTCCACCCCTATCGCACCATTGACGGTCGGCGCGCGGCGGACATCCACTTCGCCGATGCAGTGGTGACGGCGGAACAGATGATCGCTCCGCCGGCCACGGCGCCAGCCGCGATCGACGCCGCCACTGACGCAACCATCGTCGCCCTCGCCGCGGAGGCGCTCGGCGTGCTTCGCCGGATCCTTGACGACACGATCGCCTACACCCGCGAGCGCCGGCAGTTCGGCCAGGCGATCGCGGGCTTTCAGGCGCTCCAGCACCGCATGGTCGACATGTTCATGAAGATCGAGGCGGCCACCTCCGCCACCTACCTCGCCACCATGAAGCTGCACGCGCCGGCCCGCGAGCGAGCGCTGGCGATCTCGGGCGCCAAGGTGCTTGTCGGCGAGGCGTGCCGGTTCGTCGGCCAGAATGGCGTCCAGCTTCACGGCGGCATGGGCATGACGGAGGAACTGGCCGTCGGCCATTATTTCAAGCGCGCCACCGTGATCGAGGGGCTGTTGGGCACCAGCGACGATCACCTCGCCCGCTACATGTCCGTCGCTGCCACGCCGTCAGCACCGGAGGGCGTGGCCGCCGCCTGATCGCGGCGCGCGACGGCCGCGAACCGGGTTTCAGCCGCCCTTCGGCCAGGCCGAATGCAGACTCAGCCCGCTCTCGCGCCCGCCACCTTCCGGCGCGACGGCAGCGACGCCAGCTCGCCGGCGCCGCCCGCGGCGGACGGCATCTCGCCATGGCTTCGCCGCTTGGCCCGGTGCAGCGCCATGTCGGCTTCTTCCAATAGGTCGGCGAGCGTGCCGTCATGATCGTCGGATGTCGCCATGCCGATGCTTGCGCCGACATGCACGTTCTGGCCCTCCACCAGATAGCCGTGGCCGGCGATCGCGTCGCTGATCCGCTCCTTCAGCTCCAGCGCCTCGTCGCGCCCGATATTCTCGGCGACCAGCACGAATTCATCCCCGCCGATCCGCGCCACGCGCACCTTGCTGCCGCCAATTTCCTGCAGCCGCTTGCCCACTGCGACCAGCACCGCATCGCCGGCCTTGTGCCCCAGCGTGTCGTTGATGGTCTTGAACCAGTCGAGATCCAGGTACAGCACCATCAGCCCGGCTTCGGCCCGCCCTGCTCGCTCTTCGGCCCAGCGTGACAGGCCGTTGCGGTTCAACAGGCCGGTGAGCGGGTCGTGCCGCGCGTGATGGTCGTTGATCATTTCGGCGCGCATTGTGCGCACCAGCAGCCGGTTCAGCTGAAAGGCTGCCGAGCTCATGCTGACGAGATAAAAGGGGATCTGGAACAGCGCCAGCAGCAGGATCGGCTGGCCCGAAAAGATCGCGGCGATCGCGCACGGCCCCAGGCTGAGCGCGATCATGACGGCGACAAGCCGCGGCGCAGCGAAGTTGCGGAAGCAGATCCCGCCCACCATCGCCGCCGCCGACAGGCAGGCGAGCGTCGCCGCAACCCAGTCGCCGCTCAGCACGCACATGAAGGTGCCGTAACCGACGCTCGCGGCCCATAATACGGCCAGCGAGATGTAGAGGTCGGTCGGGCCCCGTCTTCCCTCCCGAACGGCCTTGCGCCCGAAATAGAGCGTCGGCAGGCGAAGCGCCGCCAGCAGCACTTCCATCGCCACCCACAGATAAGCGGCCGGCGTCTGCATCCGCACGGCGACCAGCGCGGACACCGCAATGGTGTTCAGCACCCCACCGGCGAAGATCGGCAAGGTATTGTACAGGCTGCGCAGCAGCGTGAGGCGCGTGCCGTCCGGAATATCGCCACCCGGATCCACCAGCCAACGCGTCAGGGACCATGCGGGCAATTCGCGCCCAAGGCCTGAACGTCCGTTCATATGCAGATCCGCAACATCGATTTCCCCCTGTGCGGTTCTGTACAAGATCATCGTTAAGGGAAAGTACCGAAGGGCGGACGCGAGCCTGCACAAATCGAAAACTCACCGTTGACGATCTTACCGACAACCTCTATTTACAGCGTTGTCAGTAGGGAGTCACTATCATGGCCGCTAAGCTTCCCCCTTTTCCCGGCAGCACCGGTCGGCGCGACTGGAACACGGCGTTTGACGCGATCAAGAAGCTGCTGAACAACGGCGATGATACCGTGCAGGTCTTCCGCATCATGCGCGCCCTGAATGTCGGCAGCACGGAATCGGGCTATGCAAGGTTGCTCGGCACCGAAGAGGGCGGGCGGATCGCCCGCGAACAGGCCGAACTGGCGGAGCGTTTCTCTGACCGCACCTGGGTCAACGGGTTCGCACCGGGAACGGTGGGCGCCGCCTACCGCGACTTTCTCGACAGCACCGGCTATTCGGCGGACGGGCTCGTCGCGGTCAGCCGCGAAGGCAACGACAATGTCGAGATCGACCATCCGTACGCCTGGTTCGGCCGCCGCACGCGCGACATTCACGATATCTGGCACGTCCTCACCGGCTACAAGGCGGACGAAAGCCTTGGCGAGGCAGCACTCGTCGCCTTCAGCTACGCGCAGGTTGGCGGTGCCGGCTGGGCGTTCATCGGCTCGGCGGCAGCGCTGAAGAGCCTGCGCGTCACCAAGGGCACGCTGTTCGCCCGTGCGGTCGCAGAGGGCTATCAGCGTGGCAAGGCGGCCAAGTGGCTGGCTGGCGAGGACTATATCAAGCTCATGGATGAGCCGCTCGGCGCCGCGCGCAAGCGTCTCGGCCTGACGGAGCCGGTGCTGTACAAGCGGGCACAGGCGGAGCTTGGCGAGGAGATGGCGTCCTATCTCAGCCAGCGTCGCGATGACGCGATCGAGGCGCAGCCGCTCGCTGCCTGATGTCTTCGGGAGGGGAAATCGGCTTCCCTCCCACCTCGTTATCCGGCCGCCGCTCTGCGGCAGCTCCAGGCTTATCTCCCGCAAAGGGGGTCGGACGTTCGGGAAGCCGAGATGGCGGGATCGCCCCGCCTCATCATGAACGACGGGCCTTGTCCGGCAGAGCGGTTCGCCCCTGCCGCTTTGCGGGTCGCCGCACGCGCCCGACGGCCCCGGCGTTCTTCAATGCTTCTGCCGCCGCGGCATCCACCAGTCTCCCGCGATCCGGTCAGCGATCCGAGATCGCTCCGCTTCTTCCAGAAGACGCATGGCCTTGCCCAGGCTGCGCGCCTCCCGGGCGCGGCGTTCCAGGTCTTCCCAGCGTTCAGCCACAAAACCTCTCCACTTCGCATCCGTACTGGTCATTGTTCACGACCAAGCCGGTCCAAATCGAGATGCGTGCGACGAATTGTCGACGTTCTTGCACACGATTATCAAACGCCCGATGCTTGCAGCGGTGCCAACCACATCACGTATTCTACGCTTCGAACAGCGACGGATCTTGGCGCGGCATTCCGATTGTTTGTTCGCTCCAATGCCGCTCCGACCAGGTCATGCCTCTGAATTTACAGGGCGAAGCGTCTCGAACGGGCACTATCGCTGGCACCGGCCCACTTCCGCCCGGCTTTGACCCGCACTACAGCCGCCGCCGATGATCCGCCGGCTCGTGCTGACCAATGTTCGCAATCACGCGACACTCACGCTTTTGCCCGGGCCGGGTTTTGTCCTGCTCACGGGGCCGAACGGCGCCGGCAAGACAAATGTGCTGGAGGCGGTGTCGCTGCTCGCGCCCGGCCGGGGCTTGCGCCGCGCGAGCCTTTCAGATGTCGCCCGCCGCGAGTCGCCCGGCGGCTTCGGCATCGCCGCGGCGCTTGATGACGCCACCGACATTGCCACGGGCACGCTGGCGAGCGCGCCGGAACGCCGCGTGGTGCGCATCAACGGGGCGACCGCCGCCGCGAATGCGCTCGCCGAATGGCTGTCCGTTCTCTGGCTCACCCCCGCCATGGATCGCCTGTTCGTGGAGCCGGCGGGCGAGCGGCGCCGCTTTCTGGACCGGCTGACGCTTGCGCTCGCGCCGGCTCATGCGACCGAGACGAGCCGGTATGAGGCGGCCATGCGCGCGCGCAACAAGCTGCTGGCGGAGCCCTATCCCGATCGCGAATGGCTGTCCGCGCTGGAAGCGCAGATGGCGCAGCATGGTGCCGCCGTCGCCGCCGCGCGGGCCGAGACGGTGGCGGCCCTCTCCACCCGGCTCGATCAGGCATCGGACGCGGACTTCCCGCGCGCCGCGCTGGCACTGGAGGGCGGGGGCGAAGATGCCGACTCGCTGCTCGCCGCCCTGCGCGCCGGGCGCCAGCGCGATGCCGCCGCCGGCCGGACGCTCGTCGGGCCGCACCGCGCCGACCTGCAGGTACGCCATCTCGACAAGCACATTCCGGCGGCACAGGCCTCCACCGGCGAACAGAAGGCGCTGCTGCTGGCGATCGTGCTGGCTCATGCCGAACTCGTCGGGGAGCGGCGGGGGCAGAAGCCCATCCTGCTTCTGGACGAGGTCGCCGCTCACCTCGATCCGGCGCGGCGGGCGGCATTGTTCGCCCGGCTCGCTGGACATGCGCAGGTCTGGATGACCGGCACGGAGCCAGCCCTGTTCGCCGCCATTGGCGAGGACGCGACCCGCCTCGCCCTCGGCTGAGCACGCACCGGCGCGCCGGTCGCAAAGCGGCTGGACGGGCCGGCTGGCGGCGCTACGATCCGGGAATGGAGAGAGAAGCACGGCGACCGGCAAATGCCGGCGAGTGGCGACGCGGCTGGCCAGTGGTCGCCGCGGCCATGATCGGCATCGGGACCGGACCGGGGCTGTTCCAGAACCTGTCCAGCCTGTTCATCGTCGGCCCGATCGCGGAATTCGGCTGGAGCCGCGGCGATATCGCCACCGCTGCCGGCCTTGGCCTTCTGGGCGGGCTGGCCGTTCCCTTTCTCGGCCGGCTGGCGGACCGGATCGGCGCCCGCGCGATCATCCTGCTGGCGATGATCCTTCTCGGGCTGGTCTACGCCGGCATGGCATCGCTCGGCGGGCCGCTGTGGCAATACCAGCTGCTGATCTTCGGCCTCGCGCTCACCGTCCCCGGCACCAGCGCCATCGTCTACGGCAAGCTGATCGCGCAGCGCTTCCACGCGCATCGCGGCATCGCGCTTGGCGTCGCCACCTCCGGCATCTCCGTCTCCTCGCTCGCGCTCGCGCCGGTTCTGGGCGCGGTGATCACCGCTTATGGCTGGCGCGCCGGCTTTCTCGCGCTCGGCGCCATCGTCTGCGCCCTTGCGCTTCCCGCCGTCCTCCTCCTGCTCCGCCGCGAGCATATCCAGACCACGCGGCCCGATCCGGGCGAGACCGCCCCGGCTCAGGTCGAGGGCGTCACCGGGGCGGAGGCGCGCCGCGACAGCCGCTACTGGCGCCTGGCGCTCACCGCCGCGCTGATCAACGTCGCCAGCGTCGGCCTGGTCACGTCGCTGGTGCCCTTCGGCATGGATCGCGGCCTTGGCGCGACCGACGCTGCGCTGCTGGTGACCAGCTTTGCCGCGAGCCAGGTGGTCGGCCGGCTGGTTATGGGGGCGCTGGTCGATCGCTTCCGCCCGCAGCTGATCGCCGCCGCCTTCGCCACCGTCTCGGCCCTCGCCTTCGTGGTCTTGCAGACCGCCACGCCGGGCCTCACGCTGCTGGTGGCTGCCGTGTTCTTCGCGGGGCTGATGAACGGCGCGGAGCATGATCTGCTGCCCTTCCTCGCTGCCCGCCTGTTCGGCCTGCGCGCTTATGGCGAGGTCTATGGCCTTCTCGTGATGGTCTCGCTGTTCGGCACGGCGACGGGCGTCACCGCCTTTGGCCGGCTCCACGATGCTACCGGCGATTACGATGCGGCGCTGGCGATGGCCGCCGCTGCGCTGGCCGGGGCCGCGCTCCTGTTCCTCACCTTGCGCGAACGCCCGCTCCCCCACGTTCAGGTTCAGGCGCACCCGGCGTAAGCGCCTGCTCCCCCGGCCCGGACGCACGCGCAGCCCGTGCGTGCCCCCTCCTCAATCGCCCCGAGCGCAGCCGGCGGACAGGGCGCGCGGCACCAGTGGCTGAGGCGGCACCCGGCAGGAACGGAGAAGGCGCGAACCCTCCCATTTCGCTTCCGTTACACCGCCGCCATGCCTATATACTCGTCATGGCAGATCAGCAGAATTCCAACGATTACGGCGCCTCCTCGATCAAGGTGCTGAAGGGCCTCGACGCCGTCCGCAAGCGTCCCGGCATGTATATCGGCGATACCGACGATGGCTCGGGCCTCCACCACATGGTGTTCGAGGTTTCGGACAACGCAATCGACGAGGCACTGGCCGGCCATTGCGACCGGATCGACATCACGCTGAACGCCGACGGCTCGGTCAGCGTCACGGACAACGGCCGTGGCATCCCGACCGGCATCCACCCGGAAGAAGGCGTCTCGGCGGCCGAGGTCATCATGACCCAGCTGCACGCCGGCGGTAAGTTCGAGAACACCTCGGACGATAATGCCTACAAGGTCTCCGGCGGCCTCCACGGCGTCGGCGTCTCGGTCGTCAACGCGCTCTCCGAATTCCTCGATCTCACCATCTGGCGTGACGGCGAGGAGCATTACATGCGCTTCGCCCATGGCGATGCGGTCGCCCCGCTCAAGGTCGTCGGCCCGGCGGAGGGCAAGAAGGGCACGCGCGTCACCTTCCTCCCCTCCCCCGCCACGTTCAAGATCACCGAGTTCGACTTCGACAAGCTCGAACACCGCTATCGCGAGCTCGCCTTCCTGAACTCCGGCGTGCGCCTGTTCCTCACCGACGCCCGCCACGAGGAGCCGAAGACGGTCGAGCTCTATTACGAGGGCGGCATCGCCGCGTTCGTGAAGTGGCTCGATCGCACCAAGGCGGCGCTCTTCCCGGAGCCGATCGCGATCAGCGGCCAGCGCGACGATATCGGCATCGACGTCGCGCTGCAGTGGAATGATTCCTACTACGAAAACGTCCTCTGCTTCACCAACAACATCCCGCAGCGTGACGGCGGCACCCACCTCGCCGCCTTCCGCTCGGCGCTGACGCGCACGCTCAACGCTTATGCCGACAAGTCGGGCATGCTGAAGAAGGAGAAGGTTTCCCTCACCGGCGACGACATGCGCGAGGGGCTCACCGCGATCGTCTCGGTCAAGCTGCCCGATCCGAAATTCTCGTCGCAGACCAAGGACAAGCTCGTCAGCTCCGAGGTCCGTCAGCCGCTCGAAAGCCTGCTCGCCGACAAGATGGCCGACTGGCTGGAGGAGAACCCCGCCAACGCCCGCCAGATCATCCAGAAGGTGATCGACGCCGCCGCCGCGCGCGAGGCCGCGCGCAAGGCGCGTGACGCCAGCCGCAAGACGGTGATGGGCGCGATCGGCGGCCTGCCCGGCAAGCTGCACGACTGCCGTGAGAAGGATCCCGCCAAGTCCGAACTGTTCATCGTGGAGGGCGATTCGGCCGGCGGCTCGGCCAAGTCGGGCCGCAACAGCGAATATCAGGCGATCCTCCCGATCCGCGGCAAGATCCTCAACGTCGAGCGCGCGCGCACCGATCGCATGCTCTCGTCGAAGGAGATCATCTCGCTGATCCAGGCAATGGGCACCGGCATCGGCCGCGACGAGTTCAATCTCGACAAGCTCCGCTACCACAAGATCGTCATCATGACGGACGCGGACGTCGACGGCGCGCATATCCGCACGCTGCTGCTGACCTTCTTCTACCGGCAGATGCCCGATCTGATCAGCGCCGGGCACCTCTATATCGCCCAGCCGCCGCTCTATAAGGCGACGCGCGGCAAGGCCGTGGAATATCTGAAAGACGAAGGCGCGCTGGACGATTACCTCGTCCGCAACGGCGCCGGCGGCACCACGCTCGACGGGATCGGCACCGGCGAGCCCTTGTTCAACCTCGTCGACCACGCGCGCCGCATGCGCACGCTGATGCGCTACGTGCCGCGCCGCTACGATCCGGTGATCATCGAGACGCTGGCATTAGGCGGCGCGCTCGATCCGCAAATCGCCCCCGAGGAGCGCGCGGCGCGCCTCGCCGAGGTGACCCGCCGGCTCGACCAGGGCGATCCCGAGGCGCGCTGGACGGCGCAGATGACCAGCGAGGGCGGCTTCCACTTCCAGCGCTTCTGGCGCGGCGTGACCGATCATCACATCGTCGAGGCGGCCTTCGTCTCCTCGGCCGAGGCGCGCAAGCTCCACACCCTCGCCGCCGAGCACGCCGACCTTTACGTGCACGCGCGCAAGCTCGTGTCGCTGAAGCAGGCCGACCGCGCCGAGGAACCCACTCCCGCCACCACGCTGGACGGCGCGATCGAGGGCAATGATGCGGACGGAGACGACGATGGCGCGCTGGTGATCGGCAAGGGCGAAACCCTCGTCGCCCGCCCGTCACAGCTGCTGGAAGCCATCCTTGCAGCCGGCCGCAAGGGCCTCGCCATCCAGCGCTACAAGGGCCTGGGCGAAATGAACGCCGAGCAACTCTGGGAAACCACCCTCGACCCCAACAACCGCTCGATGCTGAAGGTAGCGATCGACCAGGCCGACGTGGCCGACGAGATCTTCACCCGGCTGATGGGCGATGTCGTGGAACCCCGGCGGGAGTTCATTCAGGAGAATGCGCTTAGCGTGGCAAATTTGGACGTTTGATAGGATGCGGGGCGGCTGGGCCGCCCCGCATTGAAACAGATCATCGACCAGAAGAGCAAGAGCGTCTCCTAAGCTACTATGCGGCTACAGGGGCGGGCAGCCCGTTCCACTCGCGCCCGTCTACCGGACTTAGGTCGAATACCGCGGCGCTGTTGCCGTCGACAGCGGCGGCACCGGTCCTTGAGTGGCTCACGACAGTCGCAATCCCCCTGCTTCAAGGGGCCGGGCTGGTGGCGCTACTCGCCGAACCGGGGGCGCTCGCGCCCACGCGGGCGAGTTAAACGGTCTAGAGCCCACCGCCCCTGCCGGTAGCCCGTCGCCTCACCCCAACACCAAGCCAACCAGCATTTACCCACCACAACACGCCCCACGAGACGCCTGTCCTACAAGCACACCCCCGTGGCATGATGCAGGCAGGTCGTGGCCCTCTCGCCGCGTCCGCAGCGAAGGTGGGGCAAAGTTGATACGTCGCGGGCGAACAACACCTTTCTGTGCGCCATCTTTGTCAACTTTGGCCCGGCCGCGGCGTCAAGCGCGCACCGGCGCAGCACGGTTCGACCGCGCCGCCGGGGAAGAAAGGCGCGAATCGCTGCGCGACGCGCTCGGGCGCTGGCCGTCCTCCGCCCCGCGCGCGTCAGGCGAGGGAGAGGATCAGCAGCGGCGCGCAGCTCAGGCCGACGTACAAAGCGAACCGGCCCCAGCCGCAGATCGGCGCGCTGAACAGCTGGTGGCGCGGCAAGCGCGCGATCATGCCCGGCGCTCCGCCATCGGCTGCGCACGCGTCGCGGCGGCGGGCGTCGCCTCGGCCTGCGCCAGGCCATGCTGCTGGCCCACTGCCTCGCCCACGATCAGCAGCGTCGGATCGGTATCGCTCACGGTTTCGACAAGGAAGGACAGCGCGGACAGGCGGCCGCGCAGCACGCGCTCAGTGGGGAGCGAGGCGTTCACCACCACCAGCACCGGGGTCGCCGGGTCACGCCCGGCCGCGATCAACTGGCGCATCACCGTGCCGGCGGCGGTGCGGCCCATATAGATGGCGAGCGTCGCGTCCGGCGTGGCCAGCGCCTGCCAGTCCATGTCGAGCGGCGCATCGGCGCGGGCGTGCGCCGTCACGAAGGACAGCCGCCGGGCAAGGCCGCGCAGCGTCAGCGGCGCGGTGGCGGCCGCTGCCGCGGCGCTGGCGGCGGTGATGCCGGGGCAGATGCGCACCGGGATGCCGGCGCGGGCGCTAGCCGAAAGCTCCTCCGCCGTGCGCGCGAAGATCGCCGGGTCCCCGCCCTTCAGCCGCACCACCCGCTGGCCGCTCCTGGCCGCCTCCACGATCAGCGTGTCGATCGTCGCCTGGTCCTTGGAATGCCGGCCCGATCTCTTGCCGACGCTCACCCGCTTTGCGCCGGGCGAGATCAGGTCCAGGATCGCCGGGCCCACCAGGGCGTCGTGGAACACAATCTCGGCGGCGGCGATCAGGCGTTCGGCCTTGCGCGTCAGCAGCTCGGGGTCGCCGGGGCCCGCGCCGACCAGCCAGATCGTGCCGGGCGGGAAGTCGTCATGCGGCATGGGTTTTCTCCGACTGGAGGAGGCGCGCGAGCGCCGGGCGGCAGGATCCGCAATTGGTGCCGGCGCCGATCGCCGCGCCGACCGCGGCTACGTCGGTAAGCTGGCGCTCGCGAATGTTGGCAAGGATGGTGCGAAGGCCAAGGTCGAAGCAGGTGCACACGATCGGCCCCCGGTCGACCGTCACACCGGCGGGCC
>NZ_LSKH01000080.1:0-755 GCF_001557395.1 Sphingomonas sp. CCH5-D11
CCATGAAGGCGGGTGAGCGGTTCGACGTGCCCGCCGATGCGAACGATCCGATGATCAACGTGGGGCGGCCGGACAAGCTGCGCGTGACGCTGAACGGATCGGTGCTGCCGCCGCTGGGCGATGGCCGGCGTGCGATCAAGGACGTGCGGGTGAGCGCCGACGCGCTCAGCGCGCGGGCTGGCGGCCAGGCCGCGCCTGCCGCTGCTTCTCCTGCCGCTGCCGCGCCCGGCACCACGCCTGCGGCTGCGTCATCCGTTCCGCCTGCGTTTGCCGGGGAATCGACAGCTCCGGTGCGCTGATCGCCGCCCTTCAGGCTGGCGACAGGCGGGAAGGTGCAGCTATAGCATGGTTGTTAACCCAATCCGGGGGCTGTTGATCAATGCGTAGGTTCCTCATTGCCGTGATTCTCGCCGGTGCGGCGACGCCTGCTGTCGCACAGTCCGGGCTGGAGGGCCGCGTCGGCAAGCTGGAAAGCGAGATGCGCGCGGTGCAGCGCAAGGTCTTTCCAGGCGGCGCGGGAGCTTATGTCGAGCCGCAAGTGCGCGCCGCCCCGCAAACGCCGGAAGAGATTGGCGCGCCCGCGTCCAGCGCGATCTATGACCTGACGCAGCGCGTGTCGTCGCTTGAATCCCAGATCGCGTCGATGACGGGGCAGATCGAGCAGACGCAATATCGCATGCGTCAGCTGGAGGATCAGTTCGCCGCCTACAAAAAGGCGACCGACGCGCGCCTGGGCAGCGGTGAGACCGCGGCGG
>NZ_LSKH01000081.1:0-145784 GCF_001557395.1 Sphingomonas sp. CCH5-D11
GTGGCGACATGCTCAAGCTGGCCGAGCATGATCCTGATTTCCGCCGGAGAGAGAGACCTGTCCTTTGGCACGAAGGTCGCGATCGACGCCGGGCCGACCTCGTCGGCCGGATTAGCGACCTTCTCGCCATGCAGGATGGCGAAGGCGAACACCAGTTTCACGATGTCCCTGACGTGGACCGCCGTCGCCGGCGCTCCTCGCTCCTTCACTTTCGCGCACAGCGCGCGCAAATCTTCGGGCAGGATCTCGTGCAGCAGCCGCTTGCGGAACACCGGAAGAATATCACGTTCGAAGATCGATCGACGCATGGCGCGGGTGCTGTCCGCCATCCGCGCTTCCTGAAGCCAGCGCTCGCCGAACTCACCAAAGCTCTTCGCCTCTTGGAGGCGGCGCTTTTCGCGCTGCTTCTCCTGTGCCGGTGAACGGCCCTCGGAAATGGCACGCCGGGCATCAATCAGTTTTTCCCGCGCTCGGGCGAGCGACAGGCCGGCCGGACCATAGCGGCCCAACGTCACCGTCTCGCGTCGACCGTTCAGCCGGTAGTCGAGCCGAAACACGATCACGCCCGACGGTTGGACGACAATGTACATACCGTCACGGTCGACAACCTTGTATAATTTATCTCGCGGTCTCAATGCCTTAATGGCGGCGTCGGTCAGCATAAGCGCCCTCCAGACTGATCAAAAAATGCCGGAGAGCAGCCAATTATACCGTCAGGCCAAAACAGGCCCAATATTTTGGTTTTTCCCTAGCAATTACAGCGCATTGTAGGAAAAAATATACCGTCAGGCGCTCTCACACGCCTGACGGTATCGGGGATTTCGAGAGGAGACAAGATGAGCCATACCGTCAGCCATGCCGCCACCCCGGAGGCTTACCCCGCGATAGATGGCGAAACACGTCGAGACGTTTATTCAGTAATTTCAGTTAGTTATGTCGAATTGTAGCGTGGTGCCGGATACCCTGGGACGGGCCTGAATCATTCCCACTCGATCGTGCCCGGCGGCTTGGACGTATAATCGTAGGTCACGCGGTTGATGCCCTTGACCTCGTTGACGATGCGCGTCGCCACCCGCGGCAGGAAACCACCGGGAAACTCAAACGCCTGCGCCGTCATGCCGTCCGTCGATGTCACGGCCCGCAACGCCAGCACGCTG
This sequence comes from Sphingomonas sp. CCH5-D11, assembly GCF_001557395.1. NCBI lineage: Bacteria > Pseudomonadati > Pseudomonadota > Alphaproteobacteria > Sphingomonadales > Sphingomonadaceae > Sphingomonas > Sphingomonas sp. CCH5-D11. The sequence goes on from NZ_LSKH01000081.1 coordinate 1,158, forward strand.
TCATAGGTCCGGCCGTCGCCCATCACGCCGACCGACCGAACGGGGAGCAGCACGGCGAAGGCCTGCCAGATGGCATCGTACAGGCCGGCGTTGCGGATCTCTTCGAGATAGATCGCGTCCGCCTTGCGGAGAATGTCGCAACGTTCGCGCGTCACCTCGCCGGGAATGCGGATCGCAAGGCCGGGCCCGGGGAACGGATGGCGGCCGACGAAAACATCGGGCAGTCCGAGCTCGCGCCCGAGTTCGCGGACCTCATCCTTGAACAGCTCGCGCAGCGGCTCGACGAGCTTCATGTTCATGCGCTCGGGCAGCCCGCCCACATTGTGGTGGCTCTTGATCGTCACCGAAGGCCCGCCGGTGAAGCTGACGCTTTCGATCACATCCGGGTAAAGCGTCCCCTGCGCGAGGAACTCTGCACCACCGATCTTGCGCGCTTCGTCCTCGAACACTTCGATGAATGTCTTGCCGATGAACTTCCGCTTGGCCTCGGGATCGGTCACGCCGGCAAGGCCGCTCAGGAACAACGTCTCGGCGTTCACGTGGACCAGCGGAATGTTGTAATGACCGCGGAAGAGGCTGACGACCTGCTCGGCCTCACCACTGCGCATCAGGCCGTGATCGACAAATACGCAAGTCAGCTGATCGCCGATCGCCTCATGGATCAGCACCGCGGCCACGGCCGAGTCGACCCCGCCGGACAAGCCGCAGATCACCCTGCCCTTGCCAACCTGCGCGCGGATCTCGGCGATCTTGGTCTCGCGGAACTCGGCCATGGTCCAGTCACCGGTCAGCCCGCAGACATGGCGCGCAAAGTTCTTGATCAGCTTCGCGCCGTCCGGCGTGTGGACCACCTCAGGATGGAACTGCATGCCATAATACCGACGCTGCTCATCGGCCGTGATGGCAAAGGGCGCGCCCGCCGAGGATGCAACGGGAGCGAAACCGGGCGCCAGCTGGGCCACATGATCCCCGTGGCTCATCCACACCTGGTGCCGTTCACCTTCGCGCCACAGGCCGTCGAACAAGCCGCAGGCCGTATCCACCTGGACGAACGCTTCACCGAACTCGCCGGAATAACCCTTCTCAACCCGCCCGCCGAGCTGAGTGTTCATCACCTGCTGGCCGTAACAGATGCCGAGCAGGGGCACACCGCTGTCGAACACCGCCTGCGGCGCGCGCGGGCTTCCTTCGTCAACCACCGAAGCTGGGCCGCCGGAGAGAATCACGCCTTTTGGCTGCATCCGCTCGAAGGCCTCGGCGGCGGACTGGAACGGCGCGATCTCGCTGTACACGCCTGCTTCGCGCACGCGCCGGGCGATCAGCTGCGTGACCTGGCTGCCGAAATCGATGATGAGGATGCTGTCGGGGTGTTCCATGGCGGGCCTGTAGCGGCGCGGAGCGATTCCCGGAAGGGGCAGCGTGCGCCTTCCTCACCGCCGCCTGTGAAGCCAGACATGCGAAAGGGGCCGCCTCGTTTCCGAAGCGACCCCTTTCCTGTTTACGACGCGACGCTCAGGCGGCTTCGTCGAAATCCTCGTCGTTCATCACCGGACCGGAGTCCTGACCCTTGGCGGCCACGTCGCGATCCACGAACTCGATGATCGCCATCGGCGACGCGTCCGACGCGCGGATGCCGGCCTTGATGACGCGGGTGTAACCACCGTTGCGATCGGCGTAGCGCGGCGCCAGCACGTCGAACAGCTTCACCAGCTGTGCATCGTCAAGCAGACGGGCATGGGCGAGACGGCGGTTCGACAGGCCGCCCTTCTTGCCCAAAGTGATCAGCTTCTCGATGTACGGGCGAAGCTCCTTCGCCTTGGCGAGCGTGGTGGTGATCTGCTCATGCTTGATGAGCGCGGCCGACATGTTGCGGAACAGGGCGGCGCGATGCGCGGAAGTACGCTGAAGCTTACGACCGCCTACACGATGGCGCATGGTATTTCCTTCTCGTTCGTCAGGGGGCCGTTTGACGGAACCCCAAGCCGGGTGGGACGCGCGGGCCACCCAAATATCGTCATTCCGGTCTTGATCCGGAGTCCCGCTTAACCGTTAGCCGGGTGGCACCGCGACCAAGCCGCGCCGCCAATCAGGCTCGACATCGCCGAGTCACCGGCCAGGCCAGCTTCGCCCCCGGCGCAGCATTGCTGCACCGGGGATGAAATCAGCCCATGATTTCCTGCTCGAGCTTCTTGGCCATTTCCTCGATGTTTTCCGGCGGCCAGCCCGGGATTTCCATCCCCAGCCGCAGCCCCATCGAAGACAGCACTTCCTTGATCTCGTTCAAGGACTTGCGGCCGAAGTTCGGTGTACGCAGCATCTCGGCCTCGGTCTTGCCGACCAGATCGCCGATATAGATGATGTTGTCGTTCTTGAGGCAGTTCGCCGAACGGACCGACAGCTCCAGCTCGTCAACCTTCTTGAGCAGGTAACGATTGATCTGCTGCGTGTCGCTCGCCGGCTCGGCTCCTGCCGCGGGAGCAGCAACGCCAACCGGCGCAGAACGCGTGACGGCCGAGTCGTCGAAGTGCACGAACAGCGCCAGCTGGTCCTGAAGAATCCGGCCGGCATAGCCAAGAGCGTCTTCCGGCGTCACTGTGCCGTCGGTCTCGACCGTCAGCGTCAGCTTGTCATAGTCGAGGTCCTGGCCAACGCGGGTCGGATCGACCTTGTAGCTGACCTGGCGCACCGGCGAATACAGTGCGTCGACCGGGATGAGGCCGATCGGTGCGTCTGCCGGACGGTTCACCGTCGCGGGCACATAACCCTTGCCGGTGTCGGCGGTCAGTTCCATGTTGAACGTCGCGCCCTCGTCGAGGTGGCAGATCACCAGCTCCGGGTTCATCACTTCGATGTCGCCAGAGACTGCGATATCGCCAGCCTTCACCTCTGCCGGGCCAGTAGCCGACAGCTGCAGACGCTTCGGGCCCTCGCCCTGCATCTTGAGCGCAATCTGCTTCACGTTCAGGACGATGTCGGTGACGTCCTCGCGAACACCCGCCAGGCTCGAGAACTCGTGCAGCACGTTCTCGATCTTGATCGACGTGACGGCCGCGCCCTGCAGGCTCGACAGCAGCACGCGACGCAGCGCGTTGCCGAGCGTCAGGCCGAAGCCACGCTCCAGCGGCTCGGCAACGAAGGTCGCCTTGCGCTTGCCATCGCCGCCCTTCTTCTCGAGCGCGTTGGGCTTCTTAAGTTCCTGCCAGTTCTTTGCGTTGACGGACAAGGCTCGTGTCCCCTGATGTTGGGCCAGTCGTGGGGCGCGACCAGCCGGGAAAATAAAGGGCACCCCGACTCGTCAGCCGGGGGCCAGAAATCATCAGACGCGGCGGCGCTTCGACGGACGCACACCATTGTGCGGGATCGAGGTCACGTCGCGGATCGACGTGATCTGAAAACCAACCGCCTGCAGCGCGCGAAGCGCCGACTCGCGGCCCAAACCCGGACCCTTCACCTCGACCTCAAGGGTACGAACGCCGTGCTCGGCGGCCTTCTTGCCGGCGTCCTCGGCGGCGACCTGGGCGGCATAAGGGGTCGACTTACGCGAACCCTTGAAGCCCATCATGCCGGCCGACGACCAGCTGATCGCATTGCCCTGCGCGTCGGTGATCGTGATCATGGTGTTGTTGAAGCTGGCGTTGACGTGCGCCACGCCTGCGGTGATGTTCTTGCGCTCGCGACGGCGAATACGCTGCGGTGCCTGTGCCATTTGGTAATCCTGACCTTTGTTTCAAGCGGAGGCCGGGAGGCGTGACGCCTGCGACCGGCCCTCGACCGAAGAGAAAGCGTGAACGCTTACTTCTTCTTGCCTGCGATCGGCTTCGCCTTGCCCTTGCGGGTGCGCGCGTTGGTATGCGTGCGCTGGCCGCGGACCGGCAGGCCCTTGCGGTGGCGCAGGCCACGATAGCAGGCGAGGTCCATCAGACGCTTGATGTTCATCGCGGTTTCGCGACGCAGGTCACCCTCAACGGTGTAGCCGGCGTCGATCGCTTCACGAATCTGCAGCACTTCCTGATCGGTCAGGTCCTGCACGCGGCGCTCCGGCGCGATCGAAAGCTTCTCGGTGAGTTCCTTGGCCTTTGCCGGGCCAATGCCGTGAATGTACTGCAGCGCAATCAGGACGCGCTTGTTGGTCGGGATGTTGACACCCGCGATACGTGCCATGAAACTTTTCTCCTCGTGCTCCACGGGGTGCGGCATGGTTCACGCACCCCATCTCCTCGCAAGATTTCCACCACGCAGGAAAGCGGCAAGCGCGCAAGACGCTGCCGGTACCCGATTGATGGAAGGGCGGTCAACTAAGCAGGCGCAAACGCGATGTCAAGCGTCCGGTTCCGTCTCGCTGTCGGACATTTGCCTCACCGCAACGACTTGAGCGCGGCCGTCTTCAACCGCTGCAACTGCAAGGTCAGAACCTGATCTACGAGCGGCACCAGCTTCTCCGATCCGGCGCGCAGATGTCCGCTGACGAGATAGGTCATCTTGACCTGCGTGGTCCCCGCCTCCTGGGCAAGCAGCTCGAACGTGAGCACGCCCGTGACGGCCTCGGCCTGGAGCGGACCCAATCCGCCTTGCAATCGCAGAACCTGGGAGGGCTGGATATAGATGACCCGGGCGTGCTCGACACTTCCACTGCCCGGCAGCCGCTCGCAAAAACAGCCGCCGGCTTGCGCGCCCAGACTGAGGTTTGCCGAGTCGCCGGAATAGGTGTGCTCGGGCTCCCACCAGAGCGCCGGCGACTGCAATGTCGCCCACACCCGCTCCGCAGGGGCGGCAATGGACACGACAGCGGCCGTCTCAAAGCCGCCCGGATGAACCGCGATCACATCGCCTCGCGCCTGCCCCGCGGCCGTGGACAGCGCCGCGGCCGCGATCGCGCGTTCGAGTCTCGTCAGCATCCTCGTCCCTCCCGACGCACGGGATATATGGGACGACGTTACCTACCGTCGAGGATCGCCTCGATCGACCGGGTCACTTCGGCAATGTCCGCCATGCCGTCAACGCGGCGCACCAGCCCGCGCGCCTCGTAGATCGGCAGAATCGGCGCGGTCTTGGCGCGATATTCCGCCATGCGGGTGCGGACCGTTTCCTCATTGTCGTCGGGGCGACGCTTGAACTCATGCGCGCCACATATGTCGCAAGTGTCCGCGACCTTCGGCTGCTTGAACGTGTCGTGATAGCCCGCGCCGCAATTGGCGCAGGTAAAGCGGCCAACAATCCGCTCCACCAGCGCATCTTCGTCGACGGCGAGCTCGATCACATGGTCGAGCGTACGGGACCGCTCCTCGAGCAGAAGGTCAAGCGCATCGGCCTGCGCTGCCGTGCGCGGATAGCCATCGAAGATCGCGCCTTCACCCTGCACCAGGCGATCGAGATTCTCCCCGATCAACGCCGAGACGATCGCGTCGGAGACAAGCTCGCCCGCATCCATCACGGCCTTCGCCTGGAGACCCACCGGCGTGCCGGCCTTCACCGCAGCCCGCAACATGTCCCCGGTCGACAGCTGAACCATGCCGCGCTCCGCGACCAACCGTTCGGACTGAGTCCCCTTGCCCGCCCCCGGCGGCCCCAGAAGAATGATGTTCACGCGAAAACGCCTCCCCTGTGTGTGTTGTCGGCCCGCCTCAGCGCAGCCGGCCACCCTTCAGTTTCGCCTTCTTGATGAGATCGCCATATTGATGCGCCAGCAGATGCGACTGGATCTGCGTGACCGTGTCCATGGTGACGTTCACGACGATCAGCAGGCTCGTCCCGCCGAGATAGAACGGGATGGACAGCGCCGACACCAGATATTCCGGCAGCAGACAGATCACCGCCAGATACGCCGCGCCGATCACCGTGATACGGGTGAGGACGTAATCGAAATACTGCTCGGTGTTCTTGCCCGGACGGATGCCAGGGATGAACCCGCCGTAGCGCTTCAGATTCTCCGCCGTCTCTTCCGGGTTGAACACGACCGCGGTGTAGAAGAACGAGAAGAAGATGATGCCGGCACCGTACAGCAGCATGTACAGCGGGCTGCCGTGCTGGAGCCATTGGTTCAGCATGATGATCGTATCGCCCCACCAGCTCTCGCCCGACACGCGATTGCCGGCGAACTGCGTGATCGTCAGCGGAAGCAGCAGCAGCGAGGAGGCGAAGATCGGCGGGATCACGCCGGCCGTGTTGATCTTCAGCGGCAGGTGGCTCCGGTCCGCCTGCACCCCGCGCGCAGTCTGACGCTTGGGATATTGAATCAGGATGCGGCGCTGAGCGCGCTCCATGAAGCAGATGAAGAGGATCAGGCCGACCACCGCCAGGATGATCGCGATCACCACCGCCGGGCTCATCGAGCCGGTGCGGCCACCTTCGAGGAGGTTGACGAGCGTCGTGGGCAGGTGCGCAACGATGCCGGCCATGATGATCAGCGAAATGCCGTTGCCGATCCCGCGGCTGGTGATCTGCTCACCGATCCACATCAGGAACATGGTGCCGCCGATCAGCGAGATCACCGCAGCAACGCGGAACAGCATGCCTGGCTCGACAACCGCGCCCCCAGCCTCAAGACCGGTCGCGATCACATAACCCTGGATCGCCGTCAGCAGCACCGTGCCATAGCGCGTATATTGGTTCAGCTTCTTGCGCCCGCTCTCGCCTTCCTTCTTGATCGCGGCGAGCTGCGGCGACAGCGAGGTCGCGAGCTGCACGACGATCGACGCCGTGATGTACGGCATCACGCCGAGCGCGATCAGCGAGGCACGCTCCAGCGCGCCGCCCGAGAAGGTGTTGAAGAAATCAAGCACGCCGCCCTTGGTCTGCTGCGCCAGCGCGGCAAGCCCGGTCGGGTCGATGCCGGGCAACGGCACGTAGCTGAGCAGACGGAAGACGATCAGCGCACCGATCGTGAACCACAGCCTCTTCTTGAGATCGGTGGCCTGCGCGAACTTCGCGAGGCTGAGATTTTGCGCCATCTGGTCGGCTGCGGATGCCATAATAGCCTTGGGCCTTGGTCTGAAACAGAAACGGCGGAGAAGGTGCTGATGCCCCCGCCCCGCCGCTCATATAGTCGCGCTCGAAGGCTTGTCTAACCCACCGAGCAATTTCCGCTCCGGCAATGCCAGGAGCCCAGTCGCGAGCGGCCCGTAACTGGACCCCGGCCGTGGCCGGGGTGGCAGCTACGATTACTTGCCCTGCTTGGCAGCCTTGTCGGCGAGCCGCGCCTCGCGCGCCTTGCCCTTCTTCGCGGCAGCCTTTTCGGCAGCAGGAACAACCTCGATCACTGAGACGGAGCCACCCGCCTTCTCGATCGCCTCACGGGCGCTGGCAGACACGCCGGCGACGGTGAAGTTCAGCTTGGCCGTCAGCTCGCCCTTGCCGAGCACGCGCACGCCATCCTTGCCACCGCGTGCGAGGCCAGCGGCCTTCAGCGCTGCGTGATCGACGTCGGTTGCCGTCAGCTTGCCCGAATCGACAGCCTTCTGGATCGCGACGAGGTTCACCTCGGCATAATCCTTGGCGAAGATGTTGTTGAAGCCACGCTTCGGCAGGCGCATGTGAAGCGGCATCTGGCCACCCTCGAAGCCCGCGATGGACACGCCCTCACGGCTCTTCTGGCCCTTCTGGCCGCGACCACCGGTCTTGCCCTTGCCAGAGCCGATACCGCGACCGACGCGGATCTTGCGATGACGGGCGCCTTCGTTGTCCCGCAGTTCGTTCAGTTTCATGTGTGCACTCGCTTTCGCTGTTTTCGCGCTGGATAAAGGAAGGGGGGCCGATAGCCCCCCATCCGCATTTTGTCACTAGTCAGGTGAGGACGTTCAGTCCTGAACCTCGACCATGTGCTGCACCTTCCGGATCATGCCACGAACCTCGGGGGAATCCTCGAGCTCCGCAACCCGGTGCATCTTGTTGAGGCCCAGGCCGATCAGCGTCGCGCGCTGATCCTTGGTACGACGGATCGGCGATCCGGTCTGCTTGACCTTGATGGTTGCCATGTCGGCTTACTCCGTGACGGCCGCGGCTTCGGCAGCGGCGGTCTGCGCATCAGCGCCATGGCCGCGACCGAGCAGGTCGGCGATCTTCTTGCCACGACGCTGCGCAACCGACTTCGGCGAAGTTTGGCTGTTCAGCGCCTCGAAGGTGGCGCGGATCATGTTGTACGGGTTCGACGTGCCGATCGACTTGGTCACCACGTCGGCGACGCCCAGCGATTCGAAAATCGCGCGCATCGGACCGCCGGCGATGATGCCGGTACCCTGCGGCGCCGAGCGAACGGTCACGCGGCCTGCACCGAAATGGCCATTGCCATCATGGTGCAGCGTGCGGCCTTCCTTCAGCGGAACGCGAACCATTGCCTTCTTGGCAGCAGCCGTGGCCTTGGAAATCGCTTCCGGCACTTCGCGCGCCTTGCCATGGCCAAAGCCCACGCGGCCCTTGCCGTCGCCAACGACGACCAGCGCTGCGAAGCCGAAGCGCTTACCGCCCTTCACCGTCTTGGACACGCGGTTGATGTGAACGAGCTTCTCGATCAGCTCTTCACCGCCCTCGTCCCGGTTGCGGTCATCACGACGGCCACGGCCGCCATCACGTCCGCCGCGACCACCACGGTCACCGCCACGGCCGCGACCACCGCGACCGCGCGGAGCCTCACCGGCACCGGCATTCGCCTCAGGCGCTGCCGCCTGCACTTCGGTGTTGTTCTCGTCAGCCATGTCTTAGAACTCCAGTCCGGCTTCGCGCGCGGCTTCCGCCAGCGCCTTCACCCGGCCGTGAAAGAGGAAGCCGCCACGATCGAACACGACCTGCGTGACGCCAGCCGCCTTCGCGGCCTCGGCGATACGCTTGCCCACGGCCGAGGCCGCATCGACGTTCGACGTCGCGCCCTCGTGGCCCTGCAGGGTCGAGGCGGAAGCGACGGTGCGACCCTGCGCATCGTCGATCACCTGGGCATAGATGTGCTTGCCCGAACGATGAACCGACAGGCGCGGACGCCCACCGCTGCGCGCACGAAGCGCCGTACGGTTGCGGCGACGCCGCTTCTCGAAAAGCGAAAGGCCCTTGCTCACTTCTTCTTTCCTTCCTTACGGAAGATGAACTCGCCGTCGTACTTGATGCCCTTGCCCTTGTACGGCTCGGGCTTGCGCCAGCGGCGGATCTCGGCGGCCAGCTGGCCCACCTTCTGCTTGTCGGCGCCCGAAATCTCGACCGTGGTCTGATCCGGGGTCTTCACCTCAATGCCTTCCGGCACGTCGATGTCGACATCGTGGCTGTAGCCGAGCTGAAGCTTCAGCTTCCGGCCCTGCGCCGAGGCGCGATAGCCGACGCCGGTGATGACCAGCTTCTTGGTGAAGCCCTCGGTCACGCCGGTAACCAGGTTCTGCACCAGCGTGCGCTGCATGCCCCAGAAGGAGCGCGCCTGCTTGGAGTCGTTCGCCGGCTGAACCGAAATACCATCGGACTGGATGTCGTAGGTGATCAGGTCCGACATGGTCAGCGAAAGGGCGCCCTTGGGCCCCTTCACCGACAGCTGGTTGCCAGAAACGGTGGCGGTGACGCCAGCCGGAACCGGAACCGCCTTTTTACCAATGCGGCTCATCAGAACACCTCCGCCAGCACTTCGCCGCCGACGTTCTGCTCACGTGCTTCCGCATCGGAAAGCACGCCGCGCGGCGTCGAGACGATGGTGATGCCCAGGCCGTTCATCACGCGCGGCAGGTCCTGCGACCCGCTGTAGATGCGACGACCAGGCTTCGAGACGCGGGCGACATGCTTGATCGCCGGCTGGCCCTCAAAATACTTCAGCTCGATACGGACGCCCTTCACGGGGCCCAGATCTTCCTCGCTATAGCCACGGATGTAGCCTTCGCGCTGAAGCACGTCGAGCACGCGGGTCCGCAGCTTGGAAGCCGGCGATACGACGCTGTCCTTGCGCGCGCGCTGGCCATTGCGGATGCGGGTGAGCAGGTCACCCAGGGGATCGGTCACTGCCATCTTCGTGATCCTTACCAGCTCGACTTCGTCAGACCCGGGATCAGGCCCTTGTTGGCCAGATCACGCAGCATCACGCGGGCGAGGCGGAACTTGCGGTAGTAAGCGCGCGGACGACCGGTGATCTCGCAACGGTTGCGGACGCGGGTCGGGTTCGCGTTGCGGGGCAGCTCGGCCATCTTGAGCCGCGCGATGAGACGCTCGGTCTCATCCAGCGACTTGTCGTTCGCCTGCGCTTTCAGCTTCGCATACTTGCCGGCATATTGCTTCACGAGCTTCTTGCGACGCTCGTTCTTGTTCACGGAACTCAGTTTCGCCATGGACTTAAGCTCTCTCGTTCAATTCGTTGCCAAGGGGCTCACGCCGCCTTCTTCTCTTCATCCGCCTCATCCCGCGGGAACGGGAAGCCGAACAGACGAAGCAGCTCGCGCGCTTCCTCGTCGGTCTTGGCGGTCGTGGTGACGATCACGTCCATGCCGCGCACCTTGTCGATGCGGTCATAGTTGATCTCCGGGAACACGATCTGTTCCTTCAGGCCGCAGGCATAATTGCCACGACCATCGAAGCTCTTCGGGTTCAGGCCGCGGAAGTCGCGAACACGCGGCAGCGCGATCGTGATGAAGCGGTCGAGGAACTCGTACATGCGCTCGCGGCGAAGGGTTACCTTCACGCCGATCGGCATGCCTTCACGCAACTTGAACTGCGCGATCGACTTCTTCGCCTTGGTGATCACCGGCTTCTGACCAGCGATCAGCTCCATCTCGGACGCAGCCTGCTCGACGCGCTTCTTGTCCTGGGTCGCCTCACCGACGCCCATGTTCAGCACGATCTTCTCAATCCGCGGGATCTCGAGCACGTTCTTGTAGCCGAACTTCTCGACCATCGCCTTGACGATCGTCTCGTCATACTGCTTGCGCAGGCGGGGCGTGTAGCCATCAGCCATCGATCTTCTCCCCGGTCTTGACCGCAACACGAACCTTCTTGCCGTCCTGCGTCTCGAAACGGACGCGCGTCGGCTTGCCATCGGCAGTGACGTGAGCGACCTTCGAGATGTGCAGCGGCGCTTCAAAGCGGTTGAGGCCGCCCTGCGGGTTCATCTGCGACGGCTTGGTGTGACGGGTCGCGACGTTCACGCCGGCGACGACAACCTTGCCGTCCTTCGGCATGGCAGCGGTCACGGTGCCGGTCTTGCCCTTGTCCTTGCCGGACAGAACGATGACCTGATCACCCTTCTTGATCTTTGCGGCGGCCATTACAGCACCTCCGGAGCCAGCGAGATGATCTTCATGTGCTTCTTGCCGCGAAGCTCACGCACCACCGGGCCAAAGATACGGGTGCCGATCGGCTCCTCGTTCTTGTTGACCAGCACGGCGGCGTTCGAATCGAAACGGATGGTCGAACCGTCCGCACGATGAATGTCCTTGGCGGTGCGAACGATGACGGCGCGGTGCACGTCACCCTTCTTCACCTTGCCGCGCGGCTGCGCTTCCTTGATCGACACGACAATGATGTCGCCGACGCTGGCCGTGCGGCGCTTGGAACCACCAAGCACCTTGATGCACTGAACCCGCTTCGCACCGCTGTTGTCAGCGACGTCGAGATTGGACTGCATCTGGATCATTGATCCGCTTCCTTCTCGCTATGGGGTGGATACCGACCCAACCCCGCCTTAAAAAAATGACCCCGGCCGCGGCTCAGCGCGTCCAGGGGGAGCGGCCCGTTAGCCGCTCCACAGGAAAAAGGCAAGGCCCCGCGGGGCTGCACCTTTACCTGCTCTCGATCGCCCCTGCCCCTCGACTGGTCTCCGGCTTTACCCGGACCCTGGCCGATACTGACAAAGGCGCCCTGGTCTTCGACCCGGGCCTGCGGCTTACGCCGAGGCCGGCTCGTCGATCTCGACCCGCTCCGGCGTCGCATGGGTGTTGACCCGATCGACGACCTTCCAGGTCTTCAGCTTGGAGATCGGCGCGGTCTCTTCGATGCGCACGGTCTCGCCCTGCTTGTACTCGTTCGCCTCGTCATGGGCGTGGTACTTCTTCGAACGGCGGATGATCTTGCCGTAGAGCGGGTGCTTCACCTTACGCTCAACGTTCACCACCACCGTCTTGTCGCCCTTGTCGGAGACGATCAGCCCGGTCAGCACGCGCTTCGGCATGGCTGTGGTCCTCTTACTTGCCGGCGGCAGCGGAACGCTGCGCCTGCAGGGTCTTGATGCGGGCGATGTCCTTGCGGACCTCGCGCACGCGGCTCGGCTTCTCGAGCTGGTTGGTCGCCGCCTGGAAGCGCAGGTTGAACTGCTCGCGCTTCAGGTTGCCCAGCTGTTCGGACAGTTGGTCGTCCGACTGGCCGTTGAAATCGGTCTTGTTTGCCATCTCACTCGCCTCCGAGGTGCGACGTGTCGCCGAGGCGCGCCACGACCTTGGTCTTGATGGGGAGCTTCATTGCCGCGCGCTCGAACGCCTCGGCAGCGAGCGGCCCCGGAACGCCGTCCAGCTCGAACAGGATACGGCCCGGCTTGACGCGTGCCGCCCAGAATTCCGGCGAGCCCTTACCCGAGCCCATGCGGACTTCGGCCGGCTTGCCCGACACGGGCACGTCCGGGAACACGCGGATCCAGAGGCGACCCTGACGCTTGATGTGACGCGTGATCGCGCGGCGAGCCGCCTCGATCTGACGCGCGGTGATGCGCTCCGGCTCCATTGCCTTCAGGCCATAGGACCCGAAGTTGAGCGCGGTACCGCCCTTGGCGTCGCCGCTGATGCGGCCCTTGAACGCCTTGCGGAACTTGGTGCGCTTTGGTTGCAGCACTTCTTCTACTCCTTAGCGGCGGTCATCGCGCGCAGGGCGCACGCCGGAGGTCTGGGCCTCCATCATCAGGCGATCGGTCGCCGTCGGATCATGGCCCAGGATCTCACCCTTGAAGATCCAGACCTTGACGCCGCACACGCCATAAGCGGTGTGGGCCTGCGCCTCGGCATAGTCCATGTTCGCGCGCAGCGTGTGCAACGGAACGCGGCCTTCGCGATAGCTTTCCGAGCGCGCGATCTCGGCGCCGCCGAGACGGCCACCGCAAGCAACGCGGATGCCATCGGCACCCAGGCGCATCGCGGACTGAACCGCGCGCTTCATCGCACGACGGAACGCGATACGGCGCTCCAGCTGATCGGCAATGCCCTGCGCGACGAGCTTCGCGTCGACTTCCGGCTTGCGGATCTCGACAATGTTCAGCGACACGTCCGAGCTGGTCATCGCGCCGAGCGTCTTGCGCAGCTTCTCGATGTCCGAGCCCTTCTTGCCGATGATCACGCCCGGGCGCGCGGCGAAGATGGAGATGCGGCACAGCTTGGCCGGACGCTCGATCACTACCTTGGAGATCGCGGCCTGCGGCAGCGTCTTCAGGATGTACTGGCGGATCTTCAGATCCTCCAGCAGCAGGCGACCATAGTCGGCGCCGTCGGCGTACCAGCGGCTGTCCCAGGTGCGGTTGATCTGCAGGCGCAGACCGATCGGGTTGCTCTTGTGACCCATTAGGCTTCTTCCTGCTCGCGCACGACGATCCGCAGCCGCGAGAACGGCTTCAGGATACGGGTGGACTTGCCGCGGCCGCGCGTGGCGAACCGCTTCATGGTGATCGACTTGCCGACCGAGGCCTCGGCGACGACGAGTGCGTCAACGTCGAGGTTGTGGTTGTTCTCGGCGTTGGCAATGGCCGAAGCCAGCACCTTGCGCGCGTCAACCGCCATCGCCTTCTTGGAGAAGGCGAGGATGTTCATCGCGTCAGCAGCCGAACGACCGCGGATCAGGCCAGCGACCAGGTTCAGCTTCTGCGCCGAACCACGGATCTGCGTGCCGACCGAGAGCGCTTCCTTCTCGCCGACCTTGCGGGGGGACTGAGGCTTGCTCATCAGCGCTTGCCCTTCTTGTCAGCGGCGTGACCCGGGAAGTAGCGCGTCGGCGCAAACTCACCCAGCTTCATGCCAACCATCTCTTCGTTCACCGACACCGGCACGAACTTGCGGCCATTGTAGACATTGAACGTCAGGCCGACGAACTGCGGGAGGATCGTCGAACGACGCGACCAGGTCTTGATCGGACCTGCGCGGGTGCCCTGATCCTGCGCCACCTCTGCCTTCTTCAGCAGATGAAGGTCCACGAACGGACCCTTCCAGACGGAGCGAGCCATTACTTCTTCCTCGCGTGACGGCTGCGGATGATCATCTTGTCCGTCGCCTTGTTGTGGCGGGTGCGCGCACCCTTCGTCGGCTTGCCCCACGGGGTGACCGGGTGACGGCCGCCCGAGGTGCGGCCTTCACCGCCGCCGTGCGGGTGGTCGACCGGGTTCTTCGCGACGCCACGGGTCAGCGGACGCTTGCCCATCCAGCGGGTACGACCCGCCTTGCCGAAGTTCTGGTTCTGGTTGTCGGGGTTCGACACCGCGCCAACCGTGGCCATGCAATCGCTGCGGATGTAGCGCTGCTCGCCCGAGTTCAGGCGAACGATCACCAGCCCGCGATCACGACCAACGACCTGCACATAGGTACCAGCCGAACGCGCGATCTGACCGCCCTTGCCCGGCTTCATCTCCACGTTGTGGACGATGGTGCCGACCGGCACCTGGCCCAGCTCCATGGCATTGCCCGGCTTCACGTCGGTCTTCTTGCCGGCAACGATCTTGTCACCGACACCAAGGCGCTGCGGCGCGATGATATAGGCCTGCTCGCCATCGGCATAGCTCACCAGCGCGATGAACGCGGTGCGGTTCGGGTCATACTCGAGCCGCTCCACCGTCGCCTCGGCGTCCCACTTGCGACGCTTGAAGTCGATGTAGCGATACTTCTGCTTGTGGCCGCCCGCGATGCCGCGGCTGGTCACGTGACCCTTGTTGTTGCGACCGCCGCTCTTGCGCTTGCCCTCGGTCAGCGCCTTTACCGGCGCGCCCTTGTGCAGACCCGAACGGTCGATCAGCACCAGCCCGCGCATGGCGGGGCTGGTCGGGTTATAATGCTTGAGTGCCATCTTACTTGGCCCCCTCGGTGACGTCGATCGACTGCCCGTCCTTGAGCGTGACGATCGCCTTCTTCATGTCCGACCGGAAATAGGGCTTGCCCTTCCAGCGCTTCGTCTTGCCCTTCTGGACGATGGTGTTCACGCCCACGACGCTGACGTCGAAGATCGCTTCAACCGCCGCCTTGATCTCCGGCTTGGACGCGCCCGGCGCGACCTTGAACACAACCGCGTTCTGCTCGGAGAGAAGGGTCGACTTCTCGGTGATGTGCGGCGCGACGATCACGTCATAGTGACGGTTGTCGATCGCCTTCTGCTGCTTAGCCATTGAAGCGAGCCTCCAGCTTCTCGACCGCAGCGCGGGTCAGCACCAGCGTATCGGCCTTGATGATGTCATAGACATTGGCGCCAACCGCCGGCAGCAGGTCCACGCCCGGCAGGTTGTAGCCTGCGCGGAAACCCTCAGCCGTCTCGGCGTCGATGACGAGCGTGCGCTTGCCAACGTTCAGCGTCTCGAAATGGCCCTTCAGCTCCTTGGTCTTGGAGACCTGGAAGCCGTCCAAAACGATCAGCGAGCCAGCCTTGGCATGGCTCGAGAGAGCCATCTTGAGGCCGAGCGCACGAACCTTCTTGTTCAGACCCGGGTTGAAGTCACGAACGCGCGCACCGTGAGCCTTACCACCGCCGATGAAGACGGGAGCGCGGCGATCACCGTGACGGGCCACACCGCCGCCCTTCTGGCGACCAAGCTTCTTGCCCGAGCGGGCGACGTCCGAGCGCTCGCGCGTGCCACGGGCAGTGCCGCGACGCTTCTCGAGCTGCCAGGTTACGACGCGGTGCAGGATGTCGGCGCGCGGCTCGAGGCCGAAGACCTCGTCCGACAGCTCGACGTCCGCCGCTTCATTCCCGGCGAAGGAGGAAACCTTGACCTTCACGTTCAGCCCTCCTGGCCGTCGGTCGCTTCGGGTGCCGGAGCAGCCGCTGCGTTGTTGCTATTGGCAGCCTTCAGGCCGGCCGGACGCGGCGCGTCGGCATGCGGCTTCAGCTTCACGGCGTCCTTGACGAACAGCCAGCCGCCCTTCGAGCCAGGGACCGAGCCCTTGACGAAGATCAGGCCGCGCTCGACGTCGGTGCCGACGATCTCGAGGTTCTGCTGGGTGCGGTTCTTGTCACCCATGTGGCCGGCCATCTTCTTGTTCTTGAAGACGCGACCCGGATCCTGGCGGTTACCGGTCGAACCGTGCGAACGGTGGGACACCGACACGCCGTGCGTTGCACGCAGACCGCCGAAGTTCCAGCGCTTCATGGCGCCGGCAAAACCCTTACCCTGAGTACGACCCTGGATATCGACGAACTGGCCAGCAACGAAGTGATCGGCAGAAATCTCCGCGCCGACATCGAGGAGGTTTTCCTCGGTCACGCGGAACTCATGCACGATCGCCTTCGGCTCAACCTCGGACTTGCCGAAGTGGCCGCGCTGCGGCTTGGCGACATTCTTTGCCTTGGCGACACCTGCACCAAGCTGAACGGCCGTATAGCCGTCACGTTCTGTTTCGCGGCGAGAGACGACCTGAAGCCCTTCCAGCTGCAGGACGGTGACCGGCACGTGGCGGCCGTCGTCCTGGAACAGGCGGGTCATGCCCATCTTCTTCGCGATCACGCCGGTACGCATGATCCGTAGCTCCTCAACAGAGGCACCCATGGGCCCATCCCACAGGTGCTTGTGACACCCCCTTCAAGGGAGCATCCCATTTCCAACCCGGTATAAGCGAAGCGTGCCCCCGTCCCGGGCTGGTCGCCCCTTGATAGAGGCAGACGGGAGACGCTGTCCCAGCCATCGGGATGGCTGGCGGTATCTCTTGCTCTAGGTGCCCTTCTCGGGTCCTACGCGTTTCCATACCTGCGGAAACGACAAACCCGCGGGACTCACGTCAACCGCGGGAGGCTGGCCATTACGCCAGCTTGATCTCGACGTCAACGCCTGCCGCGAGGTCGAGCTTCATCAGCGCGTCGACGGTCTGCGGGGTCGGCTGAACGATGTCCAGCATGCGCTTGTAGGTGCGCACCTCGAACTGCTCGCGGCTCTTCTTGTCCACGTGCGGGCCACGGTTGACCGTGAACTTCTCGATTCGCGTCGGGAGCGGGATCGGACCACGAATAAGCGCACCGGTACGTCGGGCGGTGTCGGCGATGTCGCCGGTCGCCTGGTCGAGCACACGATGATCGAACGCCTTCAGGCGAATGCGGATGTTGCTGTCCATAATCCCTACCGATGCGAAAGAGCGGGCCACGTGAACGCGGCTCTTGCTGTTCGTGAAAACTTGCGAAGGCGCGGCCAATAACCGCGCTCTCATAAAAAGGCAACCGCCCGACACACCTATTGGCGTGCCGGGCGGCAGCTTTGCGGCGAACCGCAGATCTTAGGAAAAGATCTTACTTGGTGATGCCGCTGACGACACCGGCGCCGACGGTACGGCCACCCTCACGGATCGTGAAGCGCTGGCCCACGTCCATGGCGATCGGCGCGATCAGCTTGATGCCAAGAGCGACGTTGTCGCCCGGCATCACCATCTCGGTGCCCTCAGGCAGCTCGACGGTGCCGGTCACGTCGGTCGTGCGGAAGTAGAACTGCGGACGGTAGTTGGCGAAGAACGGCGTGTGACGACCACCCTCTTCCTTCGACAGCACGTACACTTCCGACGAGAAGTCGGTGTGCGGCTTGATCGAGCCCGGCTTGCAGAGCACCTGGCCACGCTCCACCTCGTCGCGAGCGACGCCGCGGATCAGCGCGCCGACGTTGTCGCCGGCCTGGCCCTGGTCGAGCAGCTTGCGGAACATTTCCACGCCGGTGACGGTCGTCTTGCGGACTTCCGGGTGGATGCCGACGATCTCGACTTCCTCACCAACCTTGATGATGCCGGTCTCGACGCGGCCCGTAACCACCGTACCGCGACCCGAGATCGAGAACACGTCTTCGATCGGCATCATGAACGGCTTGTCGAGCGGACGCTCCGGCTGCGGGATGTAGTCGTCAACGGCCTGCATCAGCTCGAGGACGGCGTCCTTGCCGAGCTTGTCGTCCGAACCCGAGAGCGCGGCGGTTGCCGAACCCTTGATGATCGGAATGTCGTCGCCCGGGAACTCGTACGAGGACAGCAGCTCGCGAACTTCCAGCTCGACCAGCTCGAGGATTTCCTCGTCGTCGACCAGGTCGACCTTGTTCATGAACACGACCATCGCCGGCACGCCGACCTGACGGGCGAGCAGGATGTGCTCGCGGGTCTGCGGCATCGGGCCGTCGGTTGCCGACACGACCAGGATCGCGCCGTCCATCTGCGCGGCGCCGGTGATCATGTTCTTCACATAGTCGGCGTGACCCGGGCAGTCGACGTGCGCATAGTGGCGATTGCCGGTCTCATACTCGACGTGCGCGGTCGAGATGGTGATGCCGCGGGCGCGCTCTTCCGGCGCCTTGTCGATGTTCTCGAAGTCGACCTTTTCCGACAGACCCTGGTCAGCCAGAACCTTGGTGATCGCTGCGGTCAGCGAGGTTTTGCCATGGTCGACGTGACCGATGGTGCCGATGTTCAGGTGCGGCTTGGTCCGCTCAAACTTAGCCTTAGCCATTGTTGTCCTACCTTCTGGATTTCCACTTGAGCCGCACGAGGACTCGCCGTGAAGGCGGCCCCATAGCGGCTGAATTGCGGTTTCGCAAACCCTCTCCGCCACCCGACGACGCCGGATGGCGGAGAAACGGGTCAGGCCATCTTGGCCTTCACTTCGTCAGCAACGTTCTGCGGCACTTCATCATAGTGCGAGAACTGCATCGAGTAGCTGGCGCGACCCTGGGTGAAGGAGCGCAGCTGATTGACGTAGCCGAACATGTTCGCGAGCGGCACCATCGCCGTCACCGCCTGCGCGTTGCCGCGCGTGTCGGTGCCCTGGATCTGGCCACGACGCGAGTTCATGTCGCCGATCACGTCGCCGAGATAATCTTCCGGCGTCACGACCTCGACCTTCATCACCGGCTCCAGCAGGGTGATACCCGCCTTGGCCGCCGCTTCGCGCATCGCGCCGCGGGCACAGATTTCGAAGGCCAGCGCCGACGAGTCGACGTCGTGGTACGCGCCGTCCGTCAGGTGAACCTCGAAG
Organism: Sphingomonas sp. CCH5-D11; assembly: GCF_001557395.1. NCBI lineage: Bacteria > Pseudomonadati > Pseudomonadota > Alphaproteobacteria > Sphingomonadales > Sphingomonadaceae > Sphingomonas > Sphingomonas sp. CCH5-D11. The sequence goes on from NZ_LSKH01000081.1 coordinate 20,277, forward strand.
TCGATGATCGGGAAGCCGATCAGGTGACCCGTTTCCGCGGTCTCCTTGAAGCCCTTCTCCACCGACGGGATGTACTCGCGCGGAATGTTGCCGCCCTTGATCTCGTCGAAGAACTGGTAGCCCGAACCGCGCTCACCCGGCACCAACGTCGCCTTCACGCGGCCGAACTGGCCCGAGCCGCCCGACTGCTTCTTGTGCGTATAGTCGATGTCGACCTTCTTCTTGAGGTATTCGCGATACGCCACCTGCGGCGCACCGACGTTTGCCTCAACCTTGAACTCGCGCTTCATGCGATCGACGAGGATCTCGAGGTGAAGCTCGCCCATCCCCTTGATGATCGTCTGGCCCGATTCGTGATCGGTCGACACGCGGAACGAGGGATCCTCGGCGGCCAGGCGATTGAGCGCAATGCCCATCTTCTCCTGGTCGGCCTTGGTCTTCGGCTCCACCGACAGCTCGATGACGGGCTCGGGGAACTCCATGCGCTCAAGGATGATCGGCTTGGCCGGATCGCACAGCGTATCGCCGGTCGTGGTCTCCTTGAGGCCCGCGATGGCGACGATGTCGCCAGCGCGCGCTTCCTCGATGTCCTCACGCGAGTTCGCGTGCATCAGGAGCATACGGCCGATCTTTTCCTTCTTGTCCTTCACCGAGTTCAGATAGCTGCCCTTGGTGAGGACGCCCGAGTAGATGCGGGCGAAGGTGAGCGAACCGACGAACGGGTCGTTCATGATCTTGAACGCCAGCGCCGAGAACGGAGCCTCGTCCGAAGACGGACGCTCGTCCGGCGTCTCGCCGTCGAGCTTCACGCCCTTGATGGCGGGAACGTCGAGCGGGCTCGGCAGGAAGTCGACAACCGCGTCAAGCAGGGGCTGCACGCCCTTGTTCTTGAACGCCGAGCCGCAGACCACCGGCACGAAGGACATGTTCAGCGTGCCCTTGCGGATCAGCTTCTTGAGCTCGGCCGCGGTCGGCTCGGTGCCCTCGAGATACGCCTCCATCGCCGCATCGTCCTGCTCGACGGCCAGCTCGATCAGGTCGCTGCGATACTTCGCCGCCTTCTCGGCCATGTCGTCAGGGATCGGCTGATATTCGAACTTCGCGCCCAGCGATTCCTCGAGCCAGATGATCGCGCGGTTCTCGACCAGGTCGACCAGGCCCTTGAAGCCGCCTTCCATGCCGATCGGCAAATACAGGACAGCCGGCTTCGCGCCGAGACGATCGATGATCGACTGCACGCAGAAGTAGAAATCGGCACCGGTACGGTCCAGCTTGTTGACGAAGCACATGCGCGGCACGCCGTACTTGTCAGCCTGGCGCCACACCGTCTCGGACTGCGGCTCCACGCCGGCAACGCCGTCGAAGCATGCCACAGCGCCGTCGAGCACGCGCAGCGAACGCTCGACTTCGATCGTGAAGTCGACGTGGCCCGGGGTGTCGATGATGTTGATCAGGTGCTCAGGGCCCTTGCCCTCTTCGGCCTTCCACTTGCAGGTGGTGGCAGCCGACGTGATCGTGATGCCGCGCTCCTGCTCCTGCTCCATCCAGTCCATCGTCGCGGTGCCTTCATGCACTTCGCCGATCTTGTAGGACTTGCCGGTGTAGTAGAGGATGCGCTCGGTCGTCGTCGTCTTGCCGGCGTCGATATGCGCCATGATGCCGATGTTGCGATAGAGTTCGAGCGGATGGCTGCGGGCCATGTCGGGCTTTCCTTAGCGATGTGGGGAGCAGGCCCTCGGCCGGCTCCCCACGATATAGTTCAGGTGCGTTGCGCTTCCAAGACGGAAGCCGCAGCCATTACCAGCGGTAGTGGCTGAAGGCGCGGTTCGCTTCGGCCATGCGGTGCGTGTCCTCGCGCTTCTTCACCGCGTTGCCGCGGTTGTTCGAAGCGTCGAGCAGCTCGCCCGACAGACGCGCATCCATGGTGTTCTCGCTGCGGCCGCGGGCCGCGGCGATCAGCCAGCGGATCGCCAGTGCCTGCGCGCGCTCCGGACGAACCTCGACCGGCACCTGATAGGTCGCACCACCGACACGGCGGCTGCGGACCTCGATGCCCGGCTTGATGTTGTTCAGCGCGTCATGAAACACGCCCAGCGGGTCACGCTTGGCGCGGGTCTCGACGGTGGTCAGCGCGGAATAGACGATTCCTTCCGCGACGGACTTCTTGCCGTCCAGCATCACCGAATTCATGAACTTCGACAGAACCTCATCCCCGTAAACGGGATCAGGCAGGATTTCCCGCTTCTCGGGACGACGACGACGTGCCATCTGATATCTTCCTTCTAAACTTCAGCCGTATTGGTCGAACGTAAAAAGCCGACCGGCTTACTTCGGACGCTTCGCGCCGTACTTGGAACGGGACTGGCGACGGTCCTTGACGCCCTGCGTGTCGAGCACGCCGCGCAGCACGTGGTAGCGCACGCCCGGAAGGTCGCGCACACGGCCGCCGCGGATCAGCACCACCGAGTGCTCCTGCAGGTTGTGGCCTTCACCCGGGATGTAGCTGATGACTTCGCGCTGGTTGGTCAGGCGAACCTTGGCCACCTTGCGGAGTGCCGAGTTCGGCTTCTTCGGGGTCGTCGTATAGACACGGGTGCAGACGCCGCGCTTCTGCGGGTTCTGCTCCATCGCAGGGACCTTGCTCTTGGCCTTCTGCGGTTCGCGGCCCTTGCGGACCAGCTGGTTGATCGTCGGCATTGAAGCCTTCACCTTTCGTCTAGGTTACTTTGCTGGAGCCCTGACAGCACTTGGAATACGAAAAGGACCTTGGGGCGGCCGCATGTCAGCCTCCCGGGTCCTCTAAGCATCCAGCAATGTTCAAGCTTGCCCGGACGGGCGGACCCGACGCGAACGGGGGCGCCTATACGCGGGGAGTCGCGGAGGGTCAATGGTGAGGACGGGGCACCTCCCACTCTCGTTCGGCCCGATCAACGCTGAGCGACATGCCACACCCAGGAGCGCTTGCTGCCCATGCCTTGACGGCGCTCATCACAAACGGAAGGGTTCAGCGCTCAGCCGATCGTCGTCAGCAGCGTCGTCTCGAACCGGGCGGCATCCTCCACCTGCGGCGAATGGCCAAGGCCCTCCAGGCGAATCAGCGTGCCCTTGGGCATCTTGCGCACGGCATCGGGCGCGACCAGCGGGATCGCTTTCAGGAACTGTTGCAGCGAGGCCGGCGCCTGGGCACGGCCGAACGCCGTCTTGTCCAGTGTGCCGACGATCACCGTCGTTGCCGGCTTGATGCGATAAAGCTCGTGCGCGACCGGCTGGGTGCGGATCATTTCGCTGGTCTTCGCTTGGGCAAGCGCCACCGTGTCTCGCCCCTGCCCCGCATACATGCCCGCGAGCATCCACACCCAGCGATCGTACGGCGCCTTCCAGGTGTCGTGATAATAGTTCTTCTGCTGATACGCCTTGATCGAGGCGTAGCTGGTCTTCTTCTCGCCCGCCCAGAGCGTATCCACATCGGTGTAGGGCACGCCCTCTTCAGACCGGTCGACCAGCCCCAGGGGGTTGACCAGCACCAGGCGATCCACCGCTTCCGGGAACATGATGGCATAGCGCATCGCCAGCATGCCGCCCATCGAGTGGCCGACCACCGTCGCCCTGGCAACACCGCGTGAGGCGAGCAGGCGCTTGGTGTGCGTTGCCAGCATGGCGAAGCTGTATTGCGCCGCGCGCGGCTTGGAGGATTTGCAGAAGCCGATCTGGTCGGGGATGATCACGCGATAGCCCGCGCCGGTCAGCGCGCGCGCCGTCGAGCCCCAGGTGGCGCCGCAGAAGTTCTTGCCATGCAGCAGCACGACGGTGCGTCCGTTGGGTCGCTGCGCCGCCAGATCCATGAACGCCATGGTCGCGGGCTGGCCCGCCACGTCAACGGTCATCGTCTGCACCGGCCAGGGATAGGTGAAGCGCTCGAGATTGGGACCGAAATCGGGTTCGGGAGGGGTCGCGCCCATCAGCATCGCCGCGCCCGCCAATGCACCGATCACCTGCCATGCCCGCATCGTTCCGCGCCCCTTTGCTCAAGCTTTACGCCCGTTAACCACGTTTTGCGGCTGGTGCTATGGCTTGAGCGGGTCGTGGCCCCAATTCATGAGCGAATAGCGCCAGTTGCTATGCTCCTTGTCCTCTTCCGGGCCACCCTGCGCCATGTGGCGGCGAACATAGCCCACCACCTTCTTCATGTGCGCATAATCATCGTCGGTCAGATCGGCCTTCTTGGTGCGCTTGATCGCGACGATCCTGCGGCCAGAGGCGTGGCCGACGCTTTCACCCTCGCCCTGCCCGTCCTCGCCCTTCCAGCCGACGCGCTTGGACTCCGCCGTGTCGAGAAATTTCTCGATCTCGGCCGGCGGCATGTTCACCGCCTCGTTGAAATCCTTGTAGATCTGCTCGCGATCATTGTCGGCCATCGGCATGCTCCTTCACGCCGATGAACCGACGAGGACAGCTCCGGGTTCAGTCGACCCGCGCGCCGCCCTTGATCACGGCAACCGGGCGCTCCAGCACGGTCACGTCGGCGAGGGGATCGCCGGCCACCGCCACCATGTCGCCGTATCGGCCGATCGCAATCGCACCGACGTCTCTGCTGCGGCCGAGCGCCTCGGCAGCGGTGACGGTGGCAGCGCGGATCGCCTGGAGCGGCGTCATGCCATATTGGACCATGACGCGGAACTGCTTGCCGGCATCCTTGTGCGGCATGACGCCAGCGTCGGTGCCGAACACCATCTTCACGCCGGCCGCATTTGCCTTGCGGAAATTGTCGCGCTGGATCTGCGCCACTTCGCGATCCTTGCGAAGATTGTCCTCCAGCACGCCATTCTTCGCGCCTTCGGCCTGGGTATATTCGGTGTTGTAGATGTCCATCGACAGATAGGCGCCGCGCTCCTTGGCAAGGCGGATGCCTTCGTCGTCGATCAGGCTGGCGTGCTCGATCGTGTCGATGCCGGCGCGGATCGCGGCCTTGATCCCAGCGGCGCCATGCGCATGCGCGGCGGTCTTCAGCCCCCATTGATGCGCCTCGTCCGCGATCGCGCGCAATTCGCCCTCGGACAGCTGCTGCTGGCCAGGCTCGGTATTGTGGCTGAACACACCGCCGGTTGCGCAGACCTTGATCACCGCGGCGCCATATTTGCGCTGCTGACGAACGTGGGTGCGCAGCTCATCGGGCGTGTCGCCGACCGCCTTGCCGCGCTGGTTGAAGCTGGGCGGAAAGAACGTGCTGTCGCAATGCCCACCTGTCGCCGACAGGGCATGCGCCGCGGGCACGATGCGCGGGCCGATCATCAGCCCCTCCTCGATTGCCTGCTTGTAGGCGACGTCGTTGAAATTCTCCGAGCCGACGTTGCGCACGGTGGTGAAGCCGGCGCGCAGCATCGCCGCCGCATTGCCCACGCCCTGCACTGCCCAGAAATTGTCGGTGAACTGCAGCCCCGTATAGCCACCGTATAGCGGCGTGCTGTCGAGATGGACGTGCATGTCGATAAGGCCGGGGACAAGCGTCACGTCGCCGAGGTCGAGCCGCTTGGCATCCGCCGGCGGCGTGCCACCGATGGCGGTGATGCGCCCATCAGTGACGGTGATCGTCGGTCGCTGGACGATGGCCCCCTTCTCGACATCAAGCATCCGGGCGGCGGTCACGACCACCGTCTCGGCGGCAGCAGGAACGGCCGCCATGACAGCAGCGGCGGCAAGCAGCATCGACTTCAAAGAACACCCCCCATGGCGTCCATGACGCGGTGATACTCACTCGCGGCGCGGACGATATCAACGAAGAACCCGATCCACATCGCCATCAGCAACGCGGTGGAAACCAGATAGGCGAAGAAGCGCCATTGCACCTTCTTCGGCCCGATGTGGATAAAGCTGTGGATAACCCGTGCAAGAACGAACAGCCATGCAAGCGTCACCTGAATGTAGTTGGCCTGCGCGGTAAGGATCAGCAGCGGAACCAGCGCAAAATAGAGCACCGGCATCTCGAACAGATTGGCCAGATTGTTCGCCGGCATCTCGACCGGCCGGAAGTAGCGCAGCGCCGCCTCGCCGTTCACGAAATCGTCAGCCCGCGGCGGGTTGCGACGCATATGGCTCATGCGCTGGAAGAAGAGCGTGAACCATACGGCGAAGACCAGCGCCACCAATGCAAATGTCGGCCAGAGAATGTCGAGTATCGCCATATTTCGCCCCCTTTGGTGCTGAAGCATGGCGCGGATTGGGGGCGCGGGGAAGAGGCTCGTGCCGTCGATCAGGGTCGTGCGGGCGGCCGCGCCAAACGCCACGCCGTTCCGTCCTTGCGCCGGGATCCAAGGTACCGCCCAGCCCGGAGGTCGTGTGAGACCCTGCCCTCACCTCCCGGCATGCCGGCCCCGTCATGCCGGCCCCCTCATGCCGGCCTTGTGCCGGCATCCAGCGTTCGGCGAACACCCATAATCTGATGTGCGGACGGCTGGGTGCCAGGACGGGCCCGGCATGACGATCGTGGCTTGGCGATGTCGTGCGACTTGTTGAAGCTAGCGCCCACAGAACTTCGCGTTCCGGCCCACCACCGGCACGACGCTGCCACGCTTACTTAAGCGGGACGATCACCTCGTCAGGGTGCGCGACGTTCAGTTCGCGGCGCACCAGTTCATCGACCATGTCTGGATTGGCATGGCGCGGATCGAGCAGGGCGACGCGGTTGCGCAGCTTCTCGCGCTTATGGTCGAGCGCCGCATAATAGAGCTCACGCTTCGCCACCTGGCGCTTGTAATCCCCGAACGCCAGCAGGCCGTTCGCGCCAAGCACCGCATAGCCGCCGAAGAACGCCATTACCAACAACGCCGCCGCCGGCCATGCGGCCCGCTTGAGGACGGCGGGAAAGGATGAGGGCTTGCGGCGGTTCACTCTTAGATTCTCGCCGAAAGCCCCCGTGAATTCAAGGGATTTTAGCGCGTGCGCAGCACATCCCGGCCAGCATAGGCAGCAACCGTTCCCAGCTCCTCCTCGATGCGGATGAGCTGGTTGTATTTCGCGAGCCGGTCCGACCGCGCGAGGCTGCCCGTCTTGATCTGCCCGCAATTCGTGGCCACCGCGAGATCGGCGATCGTCGCATCCTCGGTCTCGCCCGAACGATGGCTCATTACGGCGGTATAGCCGGCGCGCTCGGCCACCCGGATCGCCTCAAGCGTTTCGGACAAGGTGCCGATCTGATTGACCTTCACCAGTAGCGAATTGGCGAGCCCACGCGAGATGCCGTCCCGCAGGCGCGCCGGGTTGGTCACGAACAGATCGTCGCCGACCAGCTGGACCTTGCCGCCCACTGCATCGGTCAGCGCCTTCCAGCCCTCGAAATCGTCTTCCGCCATGCCGTCCTCGATTGAGAGGATCGGATAGCGCGCGACCAGGTCGGCAAGATAATCGGCCATGGCGCCCGGTTCGAGCGTGAGGTTCTCGCCGGAGATGACGTACTTGCCGTCCTTGAAGAACTCGGTTGCGGCGCAATCAAGCGCCAGCATGACGTCCTCACCCGGGGTGTAACCAGCCTTTTCGATCGACTGCATGATGAAGTCGAGCGCGTCGGTGGTGCTGGCCAGGTTCGGCGCAAAGCCACCCTCGTCGCCCACAGCCGTCGCCAGGCCCTTTTCGTGCAGGCCCTTCTTGAGCGTGTGAAAGATTTCCGAACCGCAGCGAACCGCCTCAAGGATGCTGTCCGCACCCACCGGCATGATCATGAATTCCTGGAAGTCGATCGGATTGTCAGCATGTTCGCCGCCATTGATGATATTCATCATCGGCACCGGCAGGACATGCGCGCCGACCCCGCCGACGTAGCGATAGAGCGGCAGGCCACGCGCGTCCGCCGCCGCCTTCGCCACCGCCAGGCTGACGCCCAGGATCGCATTGGCGCCCAGCCGCCCCTTGTTCTCGGTGCCGTCCAGCTCGATCAGCGCAGCGTCGATCTCGATCTGGTCCTCGGCCTCAAGCCCGCGGATGGTGTCGGCAATCTCACCGTTCACCGCCTCGACCGCATTGTCCACGCCCTTGCCGAGCCAGCGGCTCTTGTCGCCATCACGCTTCTCGACCGCTTCGTGTGCGCCGGTCGATGCGCCCGACGGCACGGCTGCCCGACCGAAGCTGCCGTCTTCCAGGAACACGTCGACTTCCACCGTGGGATTACCGCGGCTGTCGATGATCTGACGGCCCTGCAGGTCGATGATTGCGGTCACGTAATGATCCTTCTACGATGGCGAAGTCGGGTTCGCCATGCCCGATAACGAGCCCGGAGCGCTGCGGCAATTCGGGATGGAACCCCGATGCGCACAGCGGGGTTTTCCCGATCGATCAAGGAAGGATTCTTCGATGGCCGACGACACCCCCAAGCCAATGACCGACAAGGACGTCGCGCCCGTGGTCGCCGATCCGTTTGCTGCGACGGACGCGCTCCAACCGAGTGACCCGCTGAAGGGCAAGGACAGCGACGCCGGCGATCCACTGGCAAACCCTTCGACCGCCAGCACGAGCGCCGGCGGCGGGAGCAGCGGCCAGACGGGCGGCACCACCAACGACGGTGGATCAACGTCCGCTCGCCAGGCGCTCAGCGACGGCATCGTCAAGCTGAAGAGCGAAGCCGGCGATCGCGCGCGCACCTATGCCGATCAGGGCAAGACCAAGGCGACGGGCGCGCTCGACCAGCTGGTGTCGATGCTCCACGATGCCGCCGGTCAGGTCGATGAAAAGCTGGGCGAGCAATATGGGCAATATGCCCGCAGCGCTGCCGAGCAGGTGCAGGGCTTTTCGTCCTCGCTGAACGACCGCAGCGTTGAGGAGCTGCTGGACGACGCCCGTGATCTCGTGCGCAAGAGCCCGGCGGCGGCGCTCGGCGTCGCGGCAGCGGTGGGCTTTGTGGCGGCCCGCCTTGTCTCTTCCGGGCTCGACCATCGCGACAAGGCATAAACCTGATGTTGCTGGAAAGAGCCGGCGCACAGGACACGGGTATCAGCCAGCTTGTATCGCAGCTCGCTGGCGACGCGAAGGAGGCGGCGCAGGCTGAGGTCGCGTTGGTCAAGGCACGCGCCGGCTTTGCCGTTACGCGCTACAAATGGGCTGCGGTATATTTCGGCGCGGCCGGCGTGCTGGCATTTGCCGGGCTCATCGCGCTGTTGGTGGGCCTCATCATGTCACTGGCCACCCTGATTGGTCCGGGATGGGCCACGTTGGCAGTGGTGCTGGGCGTAATCGGCATTGCGGGCGTGCTCGGCCTGCTGGGCAAGGCGCAACTGGCGCGGAAGGTGACGTCTTGAGCAGCGATCCGCAGGCGGCAACCGTCGCCCTGGCAGAGCAGCGGGCGGCCGCCGCGCGCGAGCGACTGACAGACAGCCTCGCTACCTTGCAAGCGCGCCTCAGCCCGCGCGTTGTAGCGCGCGACGCCGTCGAAAACCTTCAGGAAAGCGGGGAGAAGGTGCTGCGCGCCGGTGTTCAGCGCGCCCGAGCCCATCCGGATCACATGGTCTGGGGTGCCGCGCTGGTGATCGCCTGGCTCACCCGTCGACAGATTGCGGCAGCGCTCGGCCGAAAGCGGCCGAAACAGGCCGAAACCGCCGCGCAGCTAGCGCGTTCAATCCCCGGTGACTGGCCGCAGATGGCCGAGAGGAACAACAGATGACCGACGCTCATAACAAGACAGCCGGCACGAACGGCGGCAATGACCAGCAGGAAACGCTGCGCGACCGCGCGACTCACGCTTATGAGAACGCCGTCGCGCGCGCCGGAGAGACCGCCGATCACTCGCGCGAGGCAGTGCGTGACGCCGCCCACCAGGCGGGTGACTTCGTGGAAAGCAACCCCCTAGGCGTCCTGGCAGGCGGTCTCGCACTCGGTGCCCTGGTCGGTGCACTGCTGCCCCGCAGCGAGCGCGAAAAGCAGCTGCTAGCGCCCGTCGGCAAGAAGGTCGGCATGGCTGCGGTTGCGGCGTTTGCGGCCGCCAAGGAAGCCGGAAAGGGCGAGCTCGAAGGGCTTGGCCTGACCAAGGACGGCGCGCAGGAGAAGGCAAAGTCGCTGCTCCAGGGCGTTGCTACGGCAGCGTCGCATGCCGGTAGTGCGGCAGCAGAGGCCGGACGCGAGCATATCAAAACGGCGCATTGAAGGGTTCAAACCCGGGCGCCTAGACAGTAAGGGAGCCGCCATGAGCAAGCTTCACCTCGTCTTCGGCGGTCGGGTTTCCGACCCGCGCACCCTTGATTTCGCCGATCTGAAATCGATCGACATCGTGGGTGTGTTTCCAGATTTCGCGTCGGCTGAAAAGGCTTGGCGCGCTGCCGCGCAGCGCACCGTCGATGACGCGGAAATGAAGTATGTGGTGGTGCACCTGCACCGCCTGCTCGAACCGGACCTCCTGAAGCCCGCTGCTCAGTAAGTTCGGCTCAGAAGGCGCCGTTCGCCTCGCGGCGAACAACGCGCCCTACGGCTCACACCTAACATCCCGGCCCAGGGCCGGGATGCACATTCTGAAGAAACCTGCCGCCTCTCCGACGCGCGATGATCGCTGCGGCGGACCGCGGCCTCAGATGAACTCGATCTTTGAGACGACGTAATAGCGGTCGCCGGCCGGCACCGACACTTCCACCTCGTCATCGACGCTACGCCCGATCAGCGCGCGCCCCATGGGAGAGTTGTAGCTGATCCGCCCGGACTTGGCATCCGCCTCGGTCTGACCGACGATCTGATACTTGATTGGCTTGTCGTCCTCATCGAGCAGCGTGACGGTCGCGCCGAATACCACCTTGTCACCCGACAGGTCGCGCGGATCAATGATTTGCGCACGCGACAGCTTGTCCTCGATATCGGCGATGGTCGCCTCAATCTGGCCCTGCCGCTCCTTGGCGGCATGATATTCGGCGTTCTCGGACAAATCGCCATGGGCACGTGCTTCCTCGATCGCATCTACGATCTGAGGCCGTTCGATCTTCAGCCGTTTCAGTTCTGCATTCAGCTTCTCATAGCCTTCCTGCAGCATCGGCATCTTCTCGACGGTCGCCATCGCGCCTTATCCTTCGTCCAAACCTTGAACCCCGAGCGACCCTTCCGGGTCGCTTCGCACGTCATCGTAAATTGTCGGGGGTCAATTGTGCGGTTGCGAATAATAGGATTGAAGCGGCCGTACTTCAAGGTTTCGCGTGGCAGATCCAATTGCCTTGGCCGCCTGCAGGCTGGCCTGCGCGGTCGTGAAGTAGGGGATCTTCTGGTTTACCGCAGATGCACGGATCGGCTGGGAGTCCTTCAGGCTCTGCCACCCTTCCGTCGTGTTGAAGATCAAGCCGATATCGCCGTCCTTGATCCGGTCAACGATGTGCGGCCGACCCTGCGCGACCTTGTTCACCAGTTCCACCGGCAGCCCTGCGCGCTGCAGGTGATCGGCGGTGCCGCCGGTCGCGACGATGGTGAAGCCGGCATCGACCAGCTCACGGATCGCCGGGACGATTGCCGCCTTGTCGCCGTCCTTCACGCTGACGAACATGGCGCCGCTGGTCGGCAGCACGTTGCCGGCGGCCAGCTGTGACTTGGCAAAGGCGGTCGTGAAATCGCGATCGATCCCCATCACTTCGCCGGTGGACTTCATTTCCGGCGAGAGCACCGGATCGATCCCGGGGAAGCGGTTGAACGGGAACACCGCCTCCTTCACCGCGACATAGTCGATGTGACGGTCGATCCGCGGCAGATCCTTCAGCTTCTCGCCGGCCATTACGCGCGCGGCGATCTTGGCGATGGGCGCGCCGATTGCCTTGGCGACGAACGGCACCGTTCGGCTGGCGCGCGGGTTCACCTCGATGAGGTAAACCTTGCCGTCCTTCACCGCGAACTGGATGTTCATCAGGCCGCGCACGCCAAGGCCACGCGCCAGCGCCTCTGCCTGACGCTCGATCTCGGCAATGATCTCGGCCGGCAGCGAATAGGGCGGGATCGAACAGGCGCTGTCGCCCGAGTGCACGCCGGCTTCCTCGATATGCTGCAGCACGCCAGCCACCACGACATCGTCGCCGTCGCAGATTGCGTCCACGTCCACCTCGATGGCATCGCGCAGATACTGGTCGATCAGCACCGGCGCGTCGCCCGACACCTGAACCGCGGTCTGGATATAATCCTCCAGCTGCTGCGGCCCGTCGACGATCTCCATCGCGCGCCCACCCAGCACGAAGCTGGGCCGCATCAGCACCGGATAGCCGACGCGCTCGGCCACGGTCAGCGCTTCCTCGCGGCTGCGGGCGATGCCGTTCTTGGGCTGGAGCAGGCGAAGCCTGTCGACCAGCGCAGCGAACTGCTCGCGATCTTCCGCCAGGTCGATCGCGGAGGGCGACGTGCCAAGGATCGGGATCCCCGCCGCCTCGATCGCGCGTGCCAGATTGAGCGGCGTCTGCCCGCCGAACTGCACGATCACGCCGACCAGCTCGCCCTTCGACTGTTCGACATGCAGGATTTCCAGAACGTCTTCGGCCGTCAGCGGCTCGAAATAGAGCCGATCCGACGTGTCATAGTCGGTGCTAACCGTCTCCGGATTGCAATTGACCATGATCGTCTCGAAGCCTGCATCCGCCAGCGCGAAACAGGCGTGGCAGCAGCAATAGTCGAATTCGATCCCCTGCCCGATCCGGTTCGGCCCGCCGCCCAGGATCGCGATCTTGCGCCGTTCGGACGGCAGCGCCTCGTTTTCCGGCTCGCCGAAGGTCGGCGCCTCATAGGTCGAGTACATGTACGGCGTCTTGGCGTCGAATTCCGCCGCGCAGGTGTCGATGCGCTTGAAGACGGGGCGCACGCCGAGCTTGTGGCGATGCTCGCGCACCTCCTGCTCAGTCACGCCGCCCGTCATGGCCTTCACCGCCTCGTGGATGAGGCCGGACCCTTGCGCGATACCGCGGCGCATGCCCCGGAGGTTGGCGGACTGAAGTGCAAGCCAGGCCAGGCGTTTGTCGGAAAAGCCCATCGCCTTCAGGCGGCGCATGCCGGCCGGATCGATCGGCAGGCCGTTGCGGCAAACCTCTTCCTCCGCCCGCACGATCTCTTCGATCCGCTCCAGGAACCAAGGATCGTATTTGGCGATCGCGTGCACCTCGGCGACGGTGAAGCCCTCCCGCAGCGCCTGGGCGGCCACCAGCAGGCGGTCGGGCGAGGCCACGGCAAGCGCCGCCTCGATCTCGGCTCGCGGCGCACCAACCAGCCGCTCGACACGGTCGAAGCCGCTGAGGCCCGTCTCCAGACCGCGCAGCGCCTTCTGCATCGATTCGTGGATATTGCGCCCGATCGCCATCACTTCCCCGACGCTTTTCATCGCGGTCGACAGCACGGCTTCCGCACCCTTGAACTTCTCAAAGGCAAAACGCGGAATCTTGGTGACGACATAATCGATCGTCGGCTCGAACGACGCCGGGGTCGCCCCCGTGATGTCATTCTCGATCTCGTCGAGCGTATAGCCCACCGCCAGCTTCGCTGCGACCTTGGCGATCGGGAAGCCGGTCGCCTTGGAGGCGAGCGCCGAGGACCGCGACACGCGCGGGTTCATCTCGATCACGATCAGCCGGCCGTCCTTCGGATTCACCGCGAACTGGACGTTCGACCCGCCCGTCTCCACGCCGATCTCGCGCAGCACCGCGATGCTGGCGTTGCGCATGATCTGATATTCCTTGTCGGTCAGCGTCAGCGCCGGCGCGACGGTGATCGAATCGCCCGTATGGACGCCCATCGGATCGACATTCTCGATCGAGCAGATGATGATGCAATTGTCCGCCCGGTCGCGGACCACCTCCATTTCATATTCCTTCCAGCCGAGCAGCGACTCCTCGATCAGCACCTCGGTGGTCGGCGAGGCATCCAGCCCCTTGCGCACGATCTCCAGGAATTCCTCGCGGTTATACGCGACGCCGCCGCCGGTGCCGCCCAAAGTGAACGACGGACGAATGATCGCCGGCAGCCCGGTGACCTCGAGCCCGGCGAGCGCCTCCGCCTCGGTATGCGCGACTACCGAACGGGCGCTTTCCAGCCCGATCTTGTCCATCGCATCGCGGAACTTCTGCCGATCCTCGGCCTTGTCGATCGCCTCCGCATCGGCGCCGATCATGGTAACGCCGAACTTCTCCAGCGTACCGTCGCGGAACAGCGCCAGTGCGGTGTTCAGCGCGGTCTGGCCACCCATCGTCGGGAGGACGGCGTCGGGCCGCTCCTTTTCGATGATCTTTGCCACGATCTCCGGCGTGATCGGCTCCACATAGGTGGCGTCGGCGAGCTCGGGATCGGTCATGATCGTTGCCGGATTCGAATTGACCAGGACGATGCGATAGCCCTCTTCCTTCAGCGCCTTGATCGCCTGCGTGCCCGAATAATCGAACTCGCACGCCTGGCCGATCACGATCGGACCCGCGCCAATGACGAGGATGGAGGAGATGTCGGTGCGCTTGGGCATTATGTCTCTCTTGGTCCTACTCGGCCGCCCCTGCCCCGGCGCCGATCGGCGTCAGGCTGGCTCCCGAAATCTTCTTCACTTCGGCGGCGATGCAAGCGGCGGCACGTTCGGCAGCCGCCACTGGCATGTCGCCCGGCAATTCCATTGTCACGTCAGAGGCGGAGGTCGCTCTCAGCCGCGCTCCGTCTACCCCGCAGGTGTTGGGGATCGACGAAAGCCGCGCTTGCAACTGGTGCTGGTTCGCCGGAGCCGCCTGCGAACAGCCAGCGAAGGCGAGGATCAGCACTGGGGCGGCAAGCCGGCCCGGCCTGATCACCGCAGCGATCCGACAAACCGCTCGAACAGATAAAAGCTGTCCTGCGGCCCTGGGCTTGCCTCGGGATGGTATTGCACGCTGAACGCGGGCTTGTCGGTCAGCTCCAATCCGGCGTTGCTGCCGTCGAACAGCGAGACGTGCGTCTCACGCGCATTGGCCGGCAGGCTGTCGCGCTCGACCGCAAAACCGTGGTTCATGCTGGTGATCTCGACCGCGCCGTCGGCGAGGCGCTTGACGGGATGATTCGCACCGCGATGGCCCTGGAACATCTTGGTCGTGCGCGCGCCAACCGCGAGGCCGAGCAGCTGGTGGCCGAGGCAGATGCCGAACATGGGCTTCCCGGTATCGAGCAGCTTCTGGATCACCGGCACGGCATATTCACCGGTCGCAGCAGGATCGCCCGGACCGTTCGACAGGAAGATGCCGTCGGGGTTCAGCGCCATGATCGCGTCGTAATCGGTCTCGGCCGGTACCACGGACACCTTTGCCCCGGCCTGCACCAGATTGCGGAAGATGTTGTGCTTGCTACCGTAATCGATCGCGACGACATGGGGGCGATGTTCCGGGGCACGTGCTTCGACAGGCTCAGCACGAACGCAGTTAAGAGGATCACCCTTCTCCTCCGTTTGTCCTGAGCTTGTCGAAGGACGGATTTCATAACCGAACCCCAGCCGCCAGATGCCGCCGCTGCGATCCTCACCCCACGTACCATGCGTCTCGCGGGTCACTGCCTTGGCGAGGTCCATGCCCTCCAACCCCGGCCATTCGCGCGCCATCGCCAGCAGCAGGTCCAGGTCAAACTTGCCCTCCGCCGAGTGCGCGATCACGCCGTTGGGGGCGCCGCCACTGCGGATCCGCCGCGTCAGCGCGCGCGTGTCGATTCCGGCCAAGCCAATGCGCGCGTGACGCTTCATCCAGCCGGACAGGTTCTCCGCCGCGCGAAAGTTTGACGGCGCGGTCGGATCCTCGCGCACGATCATGCCCAGAGCGTGCGGCTCGTCCGCTTCCACATCATCGGAATTTGCGCCGACGTTGCCGATATGCGGAAAGGTGAAGGTGATGATCTGACCGGCGAAGCTCGGATCGGTCATGATCTCCTGATAGCCGGTCATGGCGGTGTGAAAGCACACCTCGCCGACGGCCTGACCCTCAGCGCCAAAGCCATGGCCCCACAATACGTCGCCCGATGCGAGAACGAGGACGCCGGTGGCGCCATCGGGTTGAGGCGCGTGCGAGGGCTTGGCGTCGGCCATGGGGGCGGGCACTCCTGGGTAAGCGGCGATGTACGTTAAGAGCGGCGCGCTAAACCCCACCCTCGGCCACGTCAATCTGATATGGGCGGGCGCACCATGATTCGAGACGATATCAAGCAAGCCCAGATCGCCGCCATGAAGGCCGGCGATAAGGAAACCCGCGCCGCGATCGGCCTGATCCAGGCCGCGATCAAGAATCGCGACATCGAGGCCCGCACCGCCACCCAGGCGCCCGACGACGATTCGCTGGTCGTGGAGGTGCTCCAGAAAATGAAGAAGCAGCGGATCGAATCGATTCAGATGTTCCGCAGCGGCGGCCGCGAGGAACTGGCGGCGGCGGAAGAAGCCGAGGTCGCGGTGATCGACCGCTTCCTGCCCAAGCAAATGGACGAGGCGGAAACGTCGGCGGCGATCGAGGCGATTAAGGCGGAAATCGGCGCTTCGGGAATGAAGGACATGGGCCGGGTGATGGCCGAGCTGAAAGCGCGACACGGAAACGTCCTGGATATGTCCAAGGCAAGCGGGTTGGTGAAGGCAGCGTTGGCTTGAGGGCGGGTTAGCGTCCAGGAGACGTGCTTCGACAGGCTCAGCACGAACGGGTTTCTTGCGGCGTTCCACCTTCTTGTCGTACGCCCCTCTCCCGTTCGCCCTGAGCTTGTCGAAGGGCGTGTTCCACGCGCCGCCCTCTCGACCGGTCCAATACTATCTGGCAGACAGGTGGGATGCCGTTCTGGGCCTATCTGCTCCGCTGTTCGGACGGCAGCTTCCATGCTGGGCATACGGATGCCTTGGAGCACCGCATCGGCCAGCATCTGATCGGGCGTGGCAGCGACTATACGGCGCGACGCGAGCCCGTTTCGCTGGTGTGGTGTCAGGATTTTCCCTCGCGGCTTGAGGCGCTTGAGGCCGAGCGCCGCATCAACGGATGGTCTCGGGCGAAGAAGGAAGCGCTCATCGCCGGAGATTGGGAACGGGTGTCGCAACTGGCTGTGGGGTATGGGGCACGTCCTTCGACAGGCTCAGGACGAACGGAATTAGATTTGGCAGCCCCCTCGCCCGTTCGTCCTGAGCTTGTCGAAGGACGTGCCAAGCAGACCGAACAACCATGTCCCTGACCCCCGCCTTCCTCGACGAGCTCCGCGCGCGCACGTCGCTCAGCACGCTGATCGGCAAGACTACCAAGCTCACCAAGGCCGGGCGCGAGTATAAGGGCTGCTGCCCGTTTCATAACGAGAAGACCCCGTCGTTCTACGTCAACGACGACAAGGGCTTCTACCATTGCTTCGGCTGCTCGGCGCATGGCGACGCGATCCGCTGGATGACCGATCAGCGCGGTCTGCCTTTCATTGATGCGGTGAAGGAACTGGCGCAGGCCGCTGGCATGGAGATGCCCGCGCAGGACAGGCGCGCCGCCGAGCGGGCGGAGCGGGCGCAGTCGCTGCATGATGTGATGGCGGCGGCGGCCGATTGGTTTCGCCAGCAGCTCGACGGCCTCGAAGGCGCGCCCGCGCGCGACCTGCTGGAGCGGCGCGGTATTTCCGACGCGACGAAACGCAATTTCGGCTTCGGCTTCGCGCCCGATGCCCGCGGCAAGCTGCGCACCGCGCTCAAGCAGTTCGGCGATGCCATGCTGATCGAGGCCGGGCTGCTCATCAGTGTCGAAGGCAAGGAGCCGTATGATCGCTTTCGCGGCCGCCTGATGATCCCGATCCGCGATGCGCGAGGGCGTGTGATCGCCTTCGGCGGGCGGATCATCGGCGATGGGGAGCCGAAATATCTGAACTCCCCCGACACCCCGCTCTTCGACAAGGGACGGACGCTCTACAACCTCGATCGCGCCCTGCCTGCCGCGCGCAAGGCCGACCGGGTGTTCGTGGTCGAGGGGTATATGGATGCGATCGCCCTGGCACAGGCGGGGATCGGCGAAGTGGTCGCGCCGCTCGGCACCGCGCTGACCGAGCATCAGCTTGAACGACTGTGGCGGATCGCCGACGTGCCGACCCTTTGCCTGGACGGCGACAATGCCGGACAGAAGGCGGCGATGCGGGCGGCTCACCGGGCCCTGCCGTTGCTCGCGCCCGGCCGCAGCCTGCAATTCGTGACCTTACCCGACGGGCAGGATCCGGACGACCTGATCCGCGCGAAGGGCGCGGGCGCCCTCGAGGCGCTGGTCCGGGAGGCGTCGCCGCTGGTCGATCGCCTGTGGGCGCACGAGCTCGCCGCCGAACCGCTCACCACGCCCGAGCAGCGCGCCGGCTTTCGCGCGCGCATGGGTGAGCTTGCCAAGACGATCGGCGATCCCGTGGTGCGATCGGAATATCACGCCGAATTTCGCCGCCGATATGACGAGCAATTCAGCAATCAGCGCCGTCCTTTCGAGCGCGGCCGCTCCTTCGAGCCGCGCCAGCCGTTCGTGCCGCGCCGCCCGGGGCAGAAATGGACGCCGCCTCCCGCCCCCGTCACCGAAGATGCCAAGGCGCTCCATGCTGCCGGCAACATTGATCGTGTTCTCGCCAAGGCCGTTCTGGCCGGGCTGATCCGCCACCCGGTGGAGATTGCCCGCCATATGGAGGTGCTGGGATCGCTTCGGATGGCGGACGGCGCACTTGGCCGGCTGTTCGAAGCTGTGGTCGATGTCGCCTTGGAGGATCGGGAGCTTGATAGCAGCCGCCTTGTCACCATATTGGCCGACAGTGGCTTCGAGGCGGTCGCTCGCGACCTGCTGAGAGCAGATAGAATGCCCTATTCCTTCACGCAGCCGACGGGGGATGTGACGCGCGCCAGGGAAGACCTTGACGAAGCGATCGCGATCCTTGTCGCCCAGCCTGAGGTGGATGCGGCACTGGCTGATGCAACGTCCGCCATGCAGGCGCGCTTCACTGACGAGGCGTTTGAACGGCAGGTGGCGTTGTTGAGAGAGAAACAGGCGCTGGAGCTTCGGCTTGCAAATCTCGTTCAGTCGAACGAAGACGCCCGCGCTTTTGATTCCGAGGACGATTGATGGCGAAGGTTAACGGTAGCGGTGCAGATGAAGGCGCAGAAGTGGCCGATGCCCCGCTGATCGACCTCAATGACGCGGACATCAAGAAGATGATCGCCCGTGCGAAGAAGCGCGGGTACATCACCTACGAACAGCTGAACGCCGCTTTGCCGCAGGATCAGATGTCGAGCGACCAGCTCGAGGACATCATGTCCGCGCTCAACGAAATGGGCGTGAACATCGTCGAGAACGAGGAACAGGGCGAGGACGGCGAGGAACAGGAGCAGGCCGAGGACGAGGTCGAAGCCGTCGACGGCGAGCCGGACAATGCGCCGGTTCCTGAAAAGAAGAAGGAAACGGTCGACCGCACCGACGATCCGGTGCGCATGTACCTGCGCGAGATGGGCGCGGTGGAGCTGCTGTCGCGCGAGGGCGAGATCGCCATCGCCAAGCGGATCGAGGCCGGCCGCGACACGATGATCATGGGGCTGTGCGAATCGCCGATCACCTTCAACGCGATCATCGACTGGTCCACCCAGCTCAACGAAGGCACGATGCAGCTGCGCGAGATCCTCGATCTCGATGCGATGCTTTCCAAGGGGCCGTCGGCCGAGCAGGTCGAGGGCGCCGAGGAAGACGATAACGGCGAGATCAGCGAAAAGACCGCCGGCGCCAGCTTCAAGGAAGAAGACGAGCCCGAGGAAGCGTCATCGGACGATGACGACGACATGACCGAGCGCCGCGCGCCGCGGCCGTCGGACGATGAGGAAGAGGACAACACCCTCAGCCTCGCGCAGATGGAGGAAACGCTCAAGCCAATGGCGCTTGAGAAGTTCGCCAACATCACGTCGATCTACAAGAAGTTCTCCAAGATGCAGCAGGGCCGGCTCGACGCCATGGGCGGCGGCACCGAGCTGACCACGGCCGACGAGCGCAAGTATCAGAAGCTGCGCGAGGAACTGACTGCGGAAGTCGAAAGCGTTCAGTTCCACAACGCGAAGATCGAATATCTCGTCGATCAGCTCTACAGCTACAACCGTCGCCTCACCGCTCTGGGCGGGCAGATGCTGCGTTTGGCGGAGCGCCACAAGGTCAGCCGCAAAGATTTCCTTGATCGCTACATGGGCCATGAGCTGGACGATACGTTCCTCGCCACGGTCAACGGGCTCGACAAGAAGTGGACCGCCTTTGCCACCAACGAGGCGGGCACGGTGGAGCGCATCCGGACTGAGATCGCCGAGATATCGCAGCAGACCGGCATGGCGCTTGGCGAGTTCCGTCGCATCGTCAACATGGTTCAGAAGGGCGAGCGCGAGGCGCGCATCGCCAAGAAGGAAATGGTCGAGGCCAACCTGCGCCTCGTGATCTCCATCGCCAAGAAGTACACCAACCGCGGCCTGCAGTTCCTGGACCTCATCCAGGAGGGCAACATTGGCCTGATGAAGGCGGTGGATAAGTTTGAGTATCGCCGCGGCTACAAGTTCTCGACCTATGCGACGTGGTGGATCCGCCAGGCGATCACGCGCTCGATCGCCGATCAGGCGCGCACCATCCGTATCCCGGTGCACATGATCGAGACGATCAACAAACTGGTCCGCACCAGCCGCCAGTTCCTGCACGAGCAGGGCCGCGAGCCCACGCCCGAGGAAATGGCGGAGCGCCTCTCCATGCCGCTGGAGAAGGTGCGCAAGGTGATGAAGATCGCCAAGGAGCCGATCTCTCTCGAAACGCCAATTGGCGACGAGGAGGATTCGCACCTGGGTGACTTCATTGAGGACAAGAATGCCGTCATCCCGGTGGATGCCGCGATCCAGGCGAACCTCAAGGAGACGGTTACGCGCGTGCTGGCGTCGCTCACTCCGCGTGAAGAGCGCGTGCTGCGCATGCGTTTCGGCATCGGCATGAACACCGATCACACGCTGGAGGAAGTAGGCCAGCAGTTCTCGGTCACGCGCGAGCGTATCCGCCAAATTGAGGCAAAGGCGCTGCGCAAGCTGAAGCACCCGAGCCGCAGTCGGAAGATGCGCAGCTTCCTCGATCAGTAAGTCTGCCTCTGAAAGCGTTTCGATAGGGCGGGAAGAGCAATCTTCCCGCCTTTTTTTCGTCACCGGCGCCGTCAGCGGATGACCAGGAGTGGCGCCGTCACAAGCCGTTGGCTTGTGGCGCGACGGCTGGAGTGGGAGCTCGCCGCCGCGCCACGTGCACACCGGTTCAGCGGAGGGGACCATCTCCACTCGAACCGGACCGAACCGTCCAAAGGACGCTTTCGGTGGCAGTGAAAGCGGCGGACCGGCGGGGGACGAGAGCGGGTCGGCGCGTTCACTGGCAAGGAGAACGGGTAAACCGCTCTCCCATGCAGAATTATTCGTCGCAAAACCTTACAATTTGACGGCGCGGCGGTGCCGGCCAATATCAGCAAATACGTAAAACTTAGCTCGCGAAGTATCTCGGCGCTGACGAGATATCTGCACCGTTTTGGCAGCGATCTCGAATTCACGTCCCCTGCTCATGCCAATTCGGCATGATCTACTTGTCCGGCACGATTCGGTCCCACAGTCTGCAACCATGGCCAAACACGCTTCTCAAACCGCCGGGATCGAACAGCAGGTGACGGCGTCGGATCTCGTCCGCCACTTCGGGATCTGGCAGGATCGGGCGACGCGCGCGCCTGTATACATCCTTCACCGTGGACGGCCGCGACTGGTCCTGACCTCGCTGGATGTCATGGATGCGCTATGTGCGCCTCATACCAGCAAGCCTGTCAACGGCAGTCACCTCAAGACGTTGCTGGAAGCCGTTGCCGAGATGATTGTCCTGCTTGGGCCGGAGCACAATGTGGTCGGCGCCAGTCGCGGTGCCCGCGGGTATTTCGGTGACTTGGTGGAGAATGGCGCACCGTTGACCGGCCTGTGCGCGCCTTCCGACGAGGCACTGCATACGGCCGTGATGCGTGTTTCCGAGTCTGGCCTGTCCGAAACGGTCGAATGTCGCTCCGCCCGATTTCCCGATCGCCTGTTGGCCTTCACCATCAACAGCGGCCCCGGCGGCAGCGTTCTGCAGGTTCAGGACGCGACGGCGCTGGAGGAACGCCAGCATTGGCGCGACCGGCACGAGTCCCTCTTCCGGGCCAGCGAGGCTGCCGGGGGTGCGGCGGCGATCGTCAACCTGCGTGGCCGGATCGATTATGCCTCACCAAAGCTGGCGTCCCTCACCGGCGCAACCGTGGAGGCGCTGACGGCAGCCCGCCTCGTCTCGCTCGTCACCGTGGGAGATCGCAGCCGGCTGGGCGATGCGTTTGAGGCGGCTATCGATCAGCGATCACCGCAATCGCTGGAGGGCTCCGTCCTTGTCGGCGGTGCCGCCTTGCGCCGCGTCATGATCGGCCTGGCACCGCTGCTCAGTGCCGGCCATGTCGTGGGGGTGACGGTCGTGATGAACGCCTCGGAAGCTTAATGAGCTGTTAACCTTGTTGTGACACCCACCCGTCCGGACTTCACCGGGAGGGCAATGAAGCGTGGCGTCGAATGCGGGAGTTGAAGGCAATCGCTGGTCGCTCGATCAAATCGTGGATCGAGAAGGAACGCTGTCCTGCAATCATGCTGTTGCGATCTGCACCTCTAACGTCGCGACGCGGGATCTTGCGGATGCCGTCCATGCCTTGTGCCAGCTTCACGGATCGGCGCCCGGGATTGTCGAGCTGGCGTCGCGGGCGGACAGCGCAGCATCGGCTATCCCCTGGCTGGCGGAGGCTGCGGCCGTTTTTGACCAGGAACGCAACCTTCTGATCACCCTTACGGCCGCCGTGGGGCCGATCCCGTCCACGCCGCGTCATGCGCAATCGGAAGCGGCGATCAGCGCACAGCGTCACGCCCTGGGCATATTGGCGCAATCGAGCCGTGCGGGCTGCGCAATCGGAGCCGCATTGGCGCTGCTTCTGGAATGGCATGCAATCCGGCAGATACTGACGGCCGCGGCCCGGCGGACCGGCGTCGCTCTGTTGCCGCACAACCTGCCCACCCGCGACGCGCTTGTCGTCGCTGCACAGAGCATCGCCACCAATCCTGCGCACGGTCGTGCGCTCGCCTTTGGCGCCGAGCAACTCGCGCTGCAGCATCATGGGCTCTGGCAATTGCTTGCGTCCCGTGCGGAGGCACGCAACGCGCTTTGATAGCGTTCGACGGCAAGCTGCTTGCACCTGCCGATATTTTCCCGCATCCCAAACCGGATATTCGAACGAGACGGGATGAGGGCATGAAGCGTTTCGAAGGCACGCAGAGCTATGTCGCGACTGACGATCTGAAGGTCGCGGTAAATGCCGCCGTCATGCTGCGGCGGCCGCTGCTGGTGAAGGGCGAGCCGGGCACGGGCAAGACCGTACTCGCTTACGAAATCGCCAAGGCGACCGGCGCGCCGCTGATCGAGTGGAACGTGAAGTCCACCACCAAGGCACAGCAGGGCCTCTACGAATATGATGCTGTCGCCCGTCTGCGTGACGGTCAGCTCGGCGACGAGCGCGTTCACGACATCTCCAACTACATTCGGAAGGGCAAGTTGTGGGAAGCGTTCACCGCGCCGCAGCTTCCCGTCCTGCTGATCGACGAAATCGACAAGGCCGATATCGAATTCCCAAACGACCTGTTGCAAGAACTCGATCGCATGGAATTCCACGTCTACGAGACGAAGGAGACCGTGCGAGCCGCCGAGCGGCCGATCGTTGTCATCACCTCGAACAATGAAAAGGAGCTTCCCGACGCTTTCCTGCGCCGTTGCTTCTTCCACTATATTAAGTTCCCGGATCGCGAGACGATGCAGGCCATCGTCGATGTCCACTTCCCCGGGATCCAGCGCATGCTCGTAAGCAAGGCGATGGATATCTTCTACGAGGTTCGGGACGTGCCGGGGCTGAAGAAGAAGCCGTCGACCAGTGAGCTGCTCGACTGGCTGAAGCTGCTCCTGCACGAGGATATGCCGCTTGAGGTGCTGCAGAATCGCGATCCGACGAAGGCAATTCCGCCGCTGCATGGCGCGCTGCTGAAGAATGAGCAGGACGTGATGCTGTTCGAACGGCTCGCATTCATGGCCAAGCGACAGGCGAACAAGGGCTGAGCCGCTGCGCCGATGATCGCTAGGGCTCTGCCGCTGCGATCATCGGCGATCACATAGGCAGTGGGTGGCGGGCGCCATTCCTGCCCGCCTCGAACTTTCCTATGGTGGTCGCCACTCGCGCCGCTACACAAGCCTGTGTTTCTGGCCTTGCTCCTTGCCGCTGCCACCGCCGCAGCGCCCCTGCCCCCCATCTCGCCCGCCGCGCAGCCGCGGGGGAGCTCGGCGCTGGCGCCGGATGCCGAAAGCCGCTGGGTTCCCTTCGATCTTACCCCTGGCAACCAGCTGCGCTTTTCCGTCGAGATCGACGGGCGCGCCGCCACCGCCATCCTTGACACCGGCGTCAGCTATTCGGTGCTGTCGCGCCGCTTTGCGGAACAAGCGGCCCTGAAGGTTACCTCCGGTGGCAGCGCCACCGCGATCGGCGGCATCGTGTCGATCGGCTGGACGGCCACGCGGAAGGTAAGCTTCGGTAGCCTGACGCGACAGGGCGGTGGCCTGGCCGTGGCCACGCTCCCCGCGCTGGCGACCGGTAGCGCGGAGCCGGTCGACCTTCTCGTCGGCCGTGATCTCATCGAGAAATTCGCACTCGATCTCGACTATGCCGGCCGCCGCTTCCGCCTGTTGCCCAGTGGGCGGATGCCATTCCGCGGGTTCACGGCACCTTTGACGATCTCCCGCGATCGCCTGGTCTATGTCAGCGCGCTCAGCCTTGGCGCCGCTCATCTTCAGCCGATGATTGTGGATACAGGCGACGGATCATCCGTCACCGTCACCGATGCGGGATGGACAGCGGCGAAGATCGCCGGGGTGCGCACCACCACCACCATTTCCTTCGGCCTGGGAGGAACGGTCACCAGCACCATTGGGATCGTGCCAACGCTCCGTCTCGGTGAGCTAACGGCGCGCAACGTGGAGGTGCGGGTAGAGCGCGCCGGGGGCTTTTCCGAAACGATCCAGTCAGCCGGAAGGATCGGATCGGGCTTCCTCCAGAACTATCGCGTGCTTCTTGATCCGGCCGCGCGTCGCATGATCCTGGCGCCGGGAGCCACCGCTGATCGGCCGCCCCTGCGCTCCACCAGCGGCTTGCTGGTCGGATCCGATCGTGATCGTCTGCGCGTCCTCCACGTCATGCGCGGCGGCCCTGCGGAGCGGGATGGCTGGTCGGCGGGGGAGACGATCTGCGCGATCGACGGTCAGCCGATCCCGCGTGATTACGCGACCAACCCCCTTGCCACCTGGTCCGCGGGCACACCGGGCCGCATGGTCCGGCTGCGCTTGTGCGATGGCCCGGAGCGGCAACTGACGCTGCAGCATTTTTACTGACCTGGCCGCCGCTCGCCCTCACTGGCGAAACGCCCGGTTGAACTGATCGATCAGCGGCTTCACCAGATAGCTCATCAGCGTGCGCCGCTGGGTCTGCATATAGGTTTCCACCGGCATGCCGGCCTTCAGGGTCAACCCGCCCAGCTTGCGCACCTCGGCTTCCGGCACGCGCAGACGTATCTGATAAAAGGGCGCACCGGTCCTCTCGTCGCTCTTTCGATCCGCGCCGATGTAGAAAACATGCCCCTTCAGCTCCGGCGTGGTCTGGGCGCTGAATGCGGAAAAGCGCATCCTTGCCTCCTGCCCGACGTGAAGCTGGTCGATGTCGGTGGGATCCACCGCGACATTCACGATCAACGGCTCGAAATCAGGTACGATCTCCATGATTGTTTCGGCCGGAGGCACTA
Source organism: Sphingomonas sp. CCH5-D11 (assembly GCF_001557395.1). Lineage (NCBI taxonomy): Bacteria > Pseudomonadati > Pseudomonadota > Alphaproteobacteria > Sphingomonadales > Sphingomonadaceae > Sphingomonas > Sphingomonas sp. CCH5-D11. The sequence continues at coordinate 46,090 of NZ_LSKH01000081.1, forward strand.
CGCCGCCGATCGTTTGATAACCCAGATTGTCGACCACGCCATCATAGGGCGCGCGCAGCAGCGAGCGTTCGGACGCATCGCTCGCGGCAATGGATCGCACGCGTTGATCGCCAAGCTGCGCCACGACGCCAGCCAGCTCCTGCCCAGCCTGCACGCGGGCGTTGCGTTCCGCCTCGATGGCCGACTGGCGCAGTTCCGCGATACGGGCTCGCTTTTCCGCGATCCGCGCGCGCAGCGCCGCAATGCTCCCGTTCAGCTCGGCCGCCGTCCGTTCGAGCTGGTTGACCCGTGCCACCGTGACGAGCTGGCGGGCGTATAGGCCGCGTAGCGCCTCCAGTTCCGGAGTGAGAAAGGTGCGCTGGTTCTCCGCGCCCTGCAGCTGTGCGCCGGTCGCCGCGACATCCTGCTGCGCCTGATAGATCCTCTCGCGAATGGCGTCCTGCTCCGTCGCGCGAAGCGATCTACGCGCGGCGAACAGACGATCGGCCTCCGCCATGGCCATCCGGGCTGAGCCCTCGCCGCTGGCGACAAGCGCCTGCGGATAATGGATCGCCGCGGCTCCGTCGCGCTCCGCGGTCAAGCGCGCCTGCGCCGCCAGTAATTGCTCCAGCGACTGGCCTAGAGTCGCCGCACTGTCGCCGCTCACGCGATTGTCAAAGCGCATGACCGGCTGGCCCTTGCGGACCCGGTCCCCCTCTCGGACGTACAATTGCGCGATCACGCCGCCGCTCGGATGCGCCACCCGCTTGACGCTGGATTCAACTGATAGCCGGCCGTTGCCGATCACGGCCCCGGTCACCCTGATCACCGACGTCATCATTGCGATAATCAGAACCAGCACCAAAATCAGGATCACCGCCTGGCGCAGGCTGCGATCAAGCGCCCGTTGCGGATCATGCGAAGCAGTCGGTTCGAACAGCGACGATCCGGATAGATCCAGGGCGATTTCTCCTGACATGGCCATCACTCCACCAGCGGCGCATCGGCCAGCGTTTCCCGGGGCTCGGCAAAGACTGACACGCTCGCCAGGCGTTCCGCCTCGCGCCGCTGTCGCTCGACCATCTTTCCGCGCACCTCTTCCGTCGTGCCAAATTCGAGCACGCCGCCATGCCGCAAAACAAGAACGTGGCTGGCACTATCGATGATCGACGCCGCATCTCCCGTAACGATCGTCACGGCGCCTCGCGCCCGAAGGCGGGCGAGGCAGCGGCGCAGTGCGAGATGGCCGTCATTGTCCTGAAAAGAGGCTGGATTATCCAGCAACACGAGAAAGGGCTCGCCAAACAGCGCGCGCGCCCAAGCGATCCGTTGCTGCAGCGACAGCGCCAGCGGCAGCGCCCCCGGCTCAGCGATCATCGTGTCATAACCATCGGGCAAGCGGACGATATCGTCGTGCACGCCGGCCACCTGCGCCGCGCGGATGATGGCCTCGCCAAGTTCGGACCCGAAACCCGAGATGTTCTGCGCGACGGTGCCCCGCAGCAATCCGGGAAGCTGCGGGAGATAGCCAACATGCTGGCGCAGCGCAGCGCGGTCCCACTGGTTCAACGCCGCACCGTCCAGCCGCACATAGCCGGACGCATTGGGGATCTGACCGATTAGCGCTTCCAACAGCGTCGACTTCCCGCCTGCCGCCGGCCCGATCACCGCCACCACATCGCCGGCCGTAGCATTGAACGTCACGTCCTGAAGCGTCAGTCGCCGCGTTCCGGCTACCGGCACAGTGAGGCCGCTCACGTCAAGCTCTCGCGCCGGTCGGGGCAACGCGACCATGGCGGTGGCGGCATTGGGTTGCGCCTCCGCCGCGAGCAAAACCTTCCACTCCGGCGCTGCGAACATCAACGTCGGAAGATGAGCCGCGAGGCGACGCAGGGGCTGAAAGACAAGACACGTCATCAGCAATGTGACGGCAAGCGCGCCGATGCTCGCGGCGTCGCTGGCAACGATTGACGTTGCCGCCGCCGCCGAACCGGCGAGGGAGAAGCCGGCCAGAAGACTGATGGCGCCAAGCGCCCGCCCCTCCGCCGCAGCAGCCTCGGCATCCGACAGCGCGACCGTGCGTCGGTGGGAGCTCGCGACCGCCATCGCCCGCTCGTACAATCCGAGCTGCCCGAGATATTGGCGATTGGTCGACACGATCAACGCCGCACCATCGCGCGTACGGCGAGCCACATCGAGCCGGCCGAAGCGTCTGACGGCATTCGCCTCGATCGACAGGATGACTAGGCCGAGAACAGCTCCGACCAGCGGGATTGCCGCTATCCAGCCGCCGATCAGGGCCAGGCCGCCGATCACGAGCGGGATTGCCGCAGCATCGACGAAAGCCGCCGCGCCGCCGCGGAGGAGAGCCTCGCGCAAAGCATCCTGCTCGATGTGGTTCAGTCGTTCTCCGGCCGCGTCACAGGCCGCGGCCAAGGCCGCGAGCGCCTGTCGTCTTGTCTGCAAGACATACGCGTGACCAATCACGAGCACGCCTGCCATGGCCGCCAGCCCCGCCAGCGTCTCTCCGCTCCTTCCAGGAAGCGCGACGTCCAGCAGCAGCATCACGTACAGACAATAGCCTGCCAGGATCACCCACATCGCCAGGGTAAGCAGGGCCACCGACATGGCGGCGGTTCGGCCTGAGGCGCGAACGGTCTGGCTGCTCCGGGCGCTTCCGGTCAGGACGGGCTTCAGCAGCCGCGGCATGCATGATCCTTCGCTATCCCGCGCCTCAAGATCAGGCTTGGTCGCGGGCTGTGACAATGCGAAGAGGGACGCCACACGAATGCAGCGCCCCTCCCGCCGGGGGACCTGATTGTGATTCAAACGGGCGAGAGCTCGCTCACGAAGGCGTTGTAACCCTGGCTGATGCGGAGGGTCTGCGTACACCCAGCGCCATTGTCGAAGCTGATCATCAGGAGATCCGCCCCGGCGCTGCCGGTGAAGGTGATGCGCCCTCCCGAGGCCTCACAGGCGGCGGCAAGCCCGGCAAAGCTGGAGATGATCGCCGAGTCACCAGCGGCAAAGCCGTTCAGGCCAGCCGCGTCCGTGTTGAACAGGCCATTGTACTTGCCGAAGACCAAAGTATCGCCATCAGCGAAGTTCAAATCGTAGATTGCGTCTACGTCCGTCGGATCTGTCAGACTGCCGATCTGGTCGCCAAAGAACCGGAACTGATCGCCACCAGCGCCGCCCCAAAGCTTGTCTTCGCCCGCGCCGCCGATCAGAATGTCAGCGGTTTTACCACCACGAAGAACGTCATTGCCGTCCCCACAGGTGACCATTGATCCGGAAACGGATGCCCGCAGATCATCGTCTGTAGCATCGTTCCCAGCGACATAATCCACCATGTTACCCTCCTGAACCATTAACGTGAACGGCCTTCCCGCTCGAGGACGCGGCACCTACCGAGTCTTCAACAACACTATGCCGTTGAAATAAATGCCGACCAGAGAGGGACGTATCGATAATGGACGCAACACTTCGTCAATTACGCTTCCTGATGTTTTCGGGGACAGCCGTTGATGTATGTTTCCCTATTCTGCTTGTGTTCCTTGGAGAATACTGGCCGGCTGCGGACCGTAGGATAGGGCTCGTCCATCCCGCAGCATCAGAACATTGTCCACCGCCACCAGAACGGAGGGTCGGTGTGCCACCAGCACCACGATGGCCCCTCGCGCTTTGACGGAGCGGATCGCTTGGATCAGCGCTGCCTCACCGACAGAATCCAGGTTCGCATTGGGCTCGTCGAGGAGGATCAGGAACGGGTCGCCATAAAGCGCGCGGGCGAGCGCAATTCGCTGCCGCTGCCCTCCTGACAGTCTCCTGCCGTCGATCCCGACCTCGGTATTGTAACCGTCGGGTAGCGCCTGGATCATGTCTCCAACGCCAGCCTGCTCGGCGGCAGCGATGATCCGCTCCGGGGTGCTGGACGGATCGAAGCGGGCGATGTTCTGGGCGATGGTCCCGGGAAGGAGCTCCACGCTCTGGGGAAGATAGCCGATACCGCGGCCAAGCACTTGGCGCGACCATTGAGACATCATCGCCCCGTCCAGCCGCACCGCGCCGCTGAGCGGCGGAAGGCTTCCCGCCAGCCCGCGCAATAGCGTCGACTTGCCCGAGCCGCTCGGCCCCAGGATTGCTACTGCTTCACCGGCATAGGCGAGGAAGCTTATGCTCCACACCAGCGGCTTGTCGCTGCCGGGCGGGGCTAGGGTCAGGGCTTCGGCGGAAAGCGATTGCGATGGCGGGGGCAGCATCTGGACAGGCTGCCGTTCTCCATCGAACGCCATGATGTCGCCCAGTCGCCGCCAGCTCTGGCGGGCAGCGACAAAGCCGCGCCAGTTCGCGATGGTCGCCTCGATCGGCGCCAGCGCGCGCGAGGACAGGATCGAGCTGGCGAAAATGACGCCGCCACTCGCCTCTCCACTCAGCACCAGCAACGCGCCGACGGTCAGCACGCCTGATTGCAGGAAGAGGCGGAACATCCGGCTGGCGGTGACCAAAGCGCTGGCCTTGCCGCTCATCGTCACCTGCGCGTCGCGATAGGCTCCGTTGGCCTCGCGCCAGATGCCTTGCAATTGCCCCTGCATCCCCATGGCGTGGATCGCCTCGGCGTGACGGCGGCTGGTATCAATGGCTTGCTGGCGATTCCGGTTCAGCCGGACAAGCTCCGCCATGGTTGCCTGGGTGGCGCGTTCAGACAGCAGCGTCAGCGCGATCAGCACCCCCGCCCCCAGCAGCACCGTTGCCCCTAGCCATGGATGCAGCAGGAACAGCACGCCAACGAAGAACAGCACCCATGGCAGGTCGACCAGTGCGACGGGTCCCGGCCCGCCCAAAAAGCCGCGCACCTGATCGATGTCCCGGATCGGTTGTCCCGGATCCTGCGCCGGATAAAGCCGGGCCAGCGTGACCACCAGGTCGTGCGCCTTTGCTTCCAGCTGCAGGTCCACGCTGCTCGCCAGATGGATCAGCAATTGCCCGCGCACGGCATCGAGCAGGCCCTGGAACACGTAAGCCGCAATGACCATCAGCAGCAGCCCGATCAGCGTCGGTATGCTTCTGCCGGGGATAACGAAGTCGTAGACCAGCATCATGTAAAGCGAACCGGCAAGCAGCAACACGTTCAGAAATGCGCTGACGATCCCTATGCCCAGAAAGGTTCGGCGTAGCAGCGGCATGATTGGCGCGAGTCGATGGTCGGAACCGCCGGCGAAGTTGCTCTTCATCATGTTTCGCCGAAATCCGCAGCAAAGTTTACGTGCACACTGGTTGCGCTTGTACCAGTGATAAACGCCCGGAACGGATCTCCGGGCAAGATACGCTGCCAGCAGTGCCGCCATTTCGGACACTTCTATTCACATCCAGGCAACCGAAGGCGCTATGCCGTTACGGCAATGATCGCCGACGAACGAAGCAGGTTCGCGCGATACTTCGGGGGAGTAAAGTCACCGTGCTTCGTCTGCGCACATCTATTGGTGATATTGCACCCTGGGCCTCCACCCTGCATCGCCGTGATGGCGACGGCGATCGCAGGGATTTGCGACTTGCCTTGTGCGCGTCAGGCGGCGGTCATGTTCGGCAGCTACTGGATCTCGAGGATGTCTGGCGCTCGCACGACTTCTTCTTTGTCACGGAAGATCTTGCGCTTGGTCGCTCCATCGCCGATCAACATCCGACGCACTTTGTTTCCCATTATGCTCTCGGCCAGGCACGTCTTGGCGCCCCCTTTCGGATGCTGCTGGCCGCCATCCGAAATCTCCTTCAGTCATTCCTGATCGTCATACGCCAGCGGCCGGATGTGGTTCTGACGACCGGCGCTGGCTCCATGTTCTTTGTTCTGCTTTTCGCGCGACTGGCGGGCGCGAAGGTCGTCCTTGTCGACAGCTTTGCCCGTTTCCGGGCGCCCTCCGCCTTTGCGCGTATCGCCGGTCCGCTGGCCCATGTGCGCGTGTCGCAATCGGCCGCCGCTGCCGATCAATGGAAGGCGACCAAGACGTTCGACCCGCTTCAAGTGCTGGACGGCGAGCGGCCCGTAAAAGAGCCTCTGGTCTTCGCCACCGTCGGAGCGACCCTTCCTTTCGACCGGCTGGTGCGCATGGTGGAAGATGCCAAGCGCGAGGGCGTCCTGCCGGAGCGGGTCATCCTCCAGATCGGCGAGTCAGCCTATGAGCCGCGCGGCGTCGAGGAGGTACACGCCTCCATTCCGTTCGGTGAGGTGAAGGACATTTTGCGCCGGGCTGACATCGTCGTCTGCCACGGCGGAACAGGGTCGTTGATCACGGCGCTGCAAAACGGTTGCCGGGTCGTTGCCGTGCCTCGCCTGTTCGACCTTGGCGAACATTATGACGATCACCAAATGGAGGTCACTTCCGCCTTTGCGGAACGCGGGCTTCTCGCAGTAGTGGATCAGAATCAGGATTTCGCCACGGCGCTCGCCAAGGTTCGTGCAACCACGCCGGTGATGGCGACGACAGAGCCGGCTGCGCTTCGCGAATATCTGGGCGGCCTTCTCGCGCGCTGGTCATCGCGACCCCGGCGCTCTGCCGACGCGGTGTTCAGTTCCGAGGTGCAGCGCAGCTAGTCAGAGCGCCTACGGCTGCGCTTTTCGCGCGCCACAGCGAGCGCGCGGCTGCAACGGAGTCCGATCCCAAGCCCTCCAATCGCCCTTGCGCCAGGCGGGTAAGGCCGAATGCGGCCACCGCCACCGGAAGTATGCAAGCTGCGCCTATTGTTACCATCGGAACGGTGACCAGAGCAGACAATGGGCGCTGACGAGCGGGCGCTGCCAGACGCGCAAGGTCCTTCATCAGGCCGGTGCTTGCTTGCTGTTCCATCAATTCCACCGATGAGCGAATGCCCGCCGTCGCGCAACATCGTAGTTTCACAAGGGAGCTTTGTGACGGTTCGGTGATGATTTCGTTCCTGAGCTCTCCTGGACGAGGGCGAAACCTTCGCACGGCCCACTCCTTCATGCCGGACGTGCCGGCTCCCAAAGCGCCGCAGACCTCAGTACTGGCGTTTTTGGGATAATGGACTTTAGCATGAGCCCTTGCTGAGCAACGCGGCAGGCGACCTGTGGTGACGTGAAAGCATTCACAAAGGCTCCACAAGAAGGCTTCAGAGAGACGCTCTCCCCCTAAATTGCCCCCGACAATCGCCAGAGCTGTAAATCGGGTGACGGTCCACCGCGCGAGAAGCGCCCCAGACTACGCCGCCGCGCCGCCGCCCTCGCGCCGCAGACGCCGCTCCACACTATGCGCCGGAAAAGCCGCGCCGCACCGCCAGCGACCGCAACTCCTCTTCGCGCCCGGGTGCCAGCTTCGCCATGCGCTCCTGAAAACCTGCCACAATCGCCTCCCCCGCCCGGTCAGGTGTTCCTGCGTCAAACGGCGGCGCCGGGTCATATTCTAGGCTCAGCTGCACGGCCTGGGCATGCATCTCCCCTCGGATCAGCGCGGTGAGCGAAAGCGCAAAGTCTATTCCGGCGGTCACGCCGCCGCCGGTTACCCGGTTGCGATCGATCACGACCCGCTCCGCCACCGGGGTAGCGCCGAACAGGGGAAGCATGTCCCGCCACGCCCAATGCGATGTGGCGCGATATCCCTGCAGCAATCCCGCTGCACCAAGGATTAGCGACCCTGTACAGACGCTGGTCACCCACTCGGCGTCGGCGCCGATCTGCTTCACCCAATTCATCGCGTCGTCATCCGCGATGACAGCGTTCACCCCGATACCGCCGGGAACGCAGAGGATATCGGCTGATTGAACCGTATCGAATGTTGCCGTCGGCACCATGGCGAAGCCAGCATCCGTCATCACCGGATCGATCGTGCGCCAGACAAGATCCAGCCTGGCGTCACCGCCTAGGCGGGCCAGCACCTGAGCCGGTCCGGTCAGGTCAAGCTGGGTGATCGAGGGAAACAGCAGGAATGCAATGCGCATCGGGCCTCTCCTTGCCGGAAGTGACATGCCCAGGCGCGCGGCAGCAAAGCCGTGCTCCCCTGCGGTGCTCCGCATTTGCGCCAGTCACACAGCCCGCCGCCAGAATAGGCCTGTGGGACCGCTCTGATCAATAGCCCGGTTGGGCGGAACTGCCTGCCAACTCCGCAGCACCCCCGTTCGCGACGCACGGCGTTGCCAACTCGTCCCCTGCGTGGCGCCGATCAATAGGGGCTGAGGTCGGGTGTGGCCGCCTTGTCGCGCGCCTGCGATTCGGTCTTTGCCCGCCGGGCATTCTGCACGAAGCATCCCGTGCCGCCGCCGGCTCCAACGGTCGTACAGGTGCCGATGCCGACATTCCCGACATCCTGGTTGCCCTTCTCACGCGCCGCCCAGCTTTCGTTCTCGGGCGTGATCTCCAGCGTCCGCACTTCCTTGGGGATACGAAACTGCTCCTGGGCACTGCGCCGCTGGCACACGACGATCTCTTCGCCGTTGCTATTCGTGGGGCAGCGTTCATTGCCGTAGAGTACCACCACGCCATTCACTGGCGCGTTGCGGGAGGTTTCGGCCGAAATCGTCTGACGGCTGGAGCGCGGCGCACCCGGCAGCGCCACCGGCTTCGACGGGGGTGGCAGGATCACGACCTTGGACGGGGACACCACCGCCTGGCTCACTTCCTGCGCCGAAAGAGGAGCCGCCATGGCCAGCATGGCGAGCACCGATGATCCGATCAATCGCATGCCGTTCATCCTCTCAGATCCGCTTGGCCGTCGCGATCGCAACCCGACAGCCAAGCCGGATCGCCGCCGACAGCAGCGGATAGGCCGGCGCATCCTCCGCGCCGCTGGCAAGCGCCGTGTCGCGATGTTCCAGCTCCTCGGCCTGAAACTCGGCGATTGCGGCACTGAGTTCAGGCTCTTCCGTGCCAAGCTCCACCAGCTGATCGGCGTAGTGCTTATCGATTTCCGTTTCGACAGCGGCGGTGCAGGCCATCGCCGCCTCCGGTCCGATCGCTGCGGTAACGGCGCCCAGCGCAAATCCGGCCACGTCCCAGAAGGGCTGGAGCAAGGTGGGCCGCACGCCGCGTTCTGCCATCAGGCGATCGAAATATTGGCGATGCCGCTCTTCCTGCAGCGCCATGCCGGCGATCTCGCGTGCCAGCGGTGATCGGTGTCCCATGATGGCAAGCTGGCCGGCATAGATGCGCGTGGCCCCATATTCGCCTGCCTGATCGACGCGGATCATGGACTTGGTGTCATGGCGGCGGTCGCCCGGTTTCCAGTTCATCGCACCCTTCCGATCAGCCACAGGATCGCCGCCGCGCCGCCCAGCGACAGGATCGCGTTATACCCGGCCAGAGAAACGCCCAGCAAAGTCCATTGTGCCGCATCGCACCGGATGACGGGCGCCGCGAGCAACCGCCGGAGCATCTCGTCGGTCGATACGCCATCGCCGGTCGCCATGGTGGAGCAGGCGGTGATGCCCTGCCACCAATGATATTCGACGCCGGCGTGGAACACGCCGATCAGGCCAGAAACGGCGATCAGCGCCGCCGCCACGATGATCATCGTCACCTTGCTGGACCGGCCCGGCACGATGAAAGCGAAGCCAGCGGCCAGCACCGCGGCATAATGCGGCCAGCGTTGCCAATGGCACATCTCGCACGGCACCAGGCCGCCGATCAGTTGCGATCCCCAGGCTCCGGCGAGTAGCAGCAATGGCAGCAGCAGCGCGATGAACCGCGCGCGTGATTGGGTCGAGCTCACTTGGCGGCAAGATCCTTCTTCATCGATGCCGTCACCGCCGCCACCTGCGCCGGCCCACCCAGTCGGGCGACCGTCTTCAGCGCATACCAGAGCTGGAAGTCGTCGATGCCGTCCTTTTCCAGCGACTCCGCCGTGGCGGCGAAGCGCGGATCATCCTTGGTATCCTCTTCAAGGATGCGGTCGTCGGCCTTCACTTCGTTGATCAGATGGCGCCGCAGGTCCGCCTCGCGGAACACCGGGCGGGACTTGTAATCGGGATCGCTGATCTGCGGCACGGCGAGATCGGGCTCGATACCGCCTTCCTGCACCGATCGGCCCGATGGCGTGTAGTAACGCGCGGTGGTCAGCCGCAGCGCGGTGGTCGGCCCGAGCTGGAGCAGCGTCTGCACCGATCCCTTGCCGAAGGTGCGCTCGCCCATCACGAGCCCGCGGTGATGATCCTGGATCGCGCCGGCAACGATTTCGGAAGCGGATGCGGTGCCGCTGTCGGTCAGCACGATGATCGGCAGACCATGCGCCATGTCGCCGGGCTTGGCGTAATAACGCTCGACGTCGCCCTTTTCGCGGCCGCGCTGCGAAACGACCTCGCCGCTTTCCAGGAACACGTCCGCCACTTCGATCGCCTGAGTCAGCAGGCCGCCGCCGTTGGAGCGCAGATCCACCACGTAGCCGAGCGGCCGATGGCCCAGCGACTTTTCAATCGCGACCATCGCCGCGCGTGTGTCGGCACCGGTTGTTTCGGAGAAGGTGTTGATGTTGACGTAGCCGACGTCACCCTTCACCTCCCATTTCACCGGCCGCTGCACGATCAGCTCGCGTACCAGCGAAAGCTCGATCGGCTTGTCGCGGCCCGGCCGCACGAGGGTGATGTTCAGCTTCGATCCCGGCTTGCCGCGCATCTGCGCCACCGCCTCGTCCAGCGTGCCGCCGTAGATCAGCTTGCCGTTAATGTGGGTGATATAGTCGCCGGTCTTCACCCCGGCCCGCCATGCCGGCGAATCCTCCTGCGGCGCGATCACCTTAACCGCGCCATCCTCCAGCGAGACGGTCAGGCCCAGCCCGCCGTAATTGCCCTCCGTCTGGATGCGCAGATTCTCGAAGTCGGATGCGTCGACATAGCCGGAATGCGGATCGAGCGCCGCCAGCATGCCGTCGATCGCGCCCTTGATCAGCTGCTCGTCGGTCACCCGGTCGACATAGTCCGCCTTGACGCGATTATACACGTCCATGAAGCGTTCCATCTCGCGATAGGCGCTGGCGTCCACGGCGGCCATTGCGCCGGTGGTAAGCGGCGCCAGCGCGAGCGTCGCGGCCAGAGCAGTGGCGGATAGCAGCGGAAACTTCATGTGGGTCACGTCCTCGGGCGAACCGGATTGATCGCCTTTAGCGGCTTTCGCGTAGCCGATCAAAGCGCAGGCGACGTGAACGGGGGCTGAGCGGGCAAGATCCATCTGTCGCCTCCCGAATTTGAGGCGAAAACACGGTCACCCGATTAGCGCCGTCATGTCGATAGGCCGGCCCTGTCGCCGCAATTCGACCGTCACCAGCGGCTCGCCGTCCACCGGCGCCCGCCCGACCGGCTCGCCCGCCGCCACATAGGCACCGCGTTTCACGAGTGCCTGGCCGATGCCGGTGACCAGGCTGTTCCAGCCCTGCCCATGGTCGATGATGACGATCGTTCGATAGTTACGGAACGGCCGCGAAAGGATCACCCGGCCCGCCGCCGGCGCCATTACGGTCGCTCCGTTCCCCACGGCAAAGGTCAGCCCGCGCGATCGCACGCCATTGTCGGACACCTCACCAAAGCCCGTCACCAGCCGCCCGCCAACTGGCAGACGATAGGCCGGCGCGCGCGCTTCCGGAGCGATGATAGAACGCGGCGGTCCGGGCAGCGCGACCAGCTCTTCCAGCGTCGCTTGAGTCTGTCCGATCGCCGCCATCCGGTCGATGATGTCATGCGCTTCCTCGCCCAGCGCGATCGCACGGTCGGATTGCGCCAGCGCGTCGCGGTTGAGCTGCACCGCCGCACTCGCATGGCGCGCGCGCACCGCCGCCAGCGCGCGGCGTTCGGTCACGAGATCGCGCCGGCTCTGTTCCAGCTCGCCCGCCGCCTGCGCCGCCGCCGTCCGCAACTGCCGGCTTTGGACCAGCTCCTCCCGCAGCCCGGCCGTTTCGCGCCGGATCGCGGGCAAGTTGCTGCCCAGCACCGCACGAATATGGACCAGATCCCTCACCGACCCCGGCTGGACGATCGCCGCCGCGACCGGCCGGCGTGCCAATGAGGATAGCGCCGCCACCAGCCGTGCGACAGGCGCCTGTCGTTCACCCAATGCGGCACGCTGCCGCTGCAGCAGTTCCTCCACGATGGCGACGCGCGCCCGCGCCGCGGCGACGGTTGCCTCCGCCCGGTCGATCCGCGCGCCCACGGCGGCTTCCTCCGCCTGCGCCTTGCCCACTGCGTCACGTTCGGCCTCGGCCTGCCGCTGAAGATCGGACGCGCGCGCGGCGGCCTGCACCGCCTCCGCCTTGGCCGCCTTCAGCCGCGACCGCTCGATCGACAGCGCGTTGGGCGCCGTCGTCGCGCTGGCGAGCAGCATCGCCGCGCCCGTGAGCATCGCTGTCCGCCCCACCCGCATCGCGGATCAGCCTTCGCGATGATAGGGGTGATTGGCAAGGATGGAGGTGGCGCGGAACAATTGTTCCGCTAGCATGGCGCGCGCCATCATATGCGGCCAGGTCGCCCGGCCGAACGACAGCAGCAGGTCCGCGCCCGCCCGCTCGGCATCGTCAAAGCCATCGGCAGCGCCGATCATGAAGCGCGCCTCGCGCACGCCATCATCGCGCCATCGCTCAAGTATTCGGGCGAATTCCACCGAGGACAGCACCTTGCCGGTCTCGTCCAGCATGATGCGCCGCGTCGCGGGCGCGATCTCCGGCATCTTGCCGCCGCGATCGGGCAATTCGGTCACGCGGGTCGGCCAGGCAATCCGCTTAAGATAGCGGTCCACCAGTTCGGCTTCGGGCGAACGACCGATCCGCCCGCGCGCCACGATATGCAGGATCAGATCAGGCGTTCCCGGGGGACGGCACGGCCGGCGCGTCACCGAACGACCACATGCGCTCCAAATTGTAGAAGGAGCGGACTTCGGGTCGGAACAGGTGGACGATCACGTCGCCGGCGTCGATCAGCACCCAATCGGCGGTCGGCAGACCCTCGATCCGCGGCGACTTGCCCGTCTCGCCCTTGATCTTCTCGGCCAGCTTCTGCGCCATGGAGGCGACCTGCCGGGTCGATCGACCGCTGGCGATCACCATGTGATCGGCGATCGATGACTTTCCCGCGAGCGGGATCGAGATGGTGTCGGCGGCCTGGTCATCGTCCAGACTGTCGAGGACAAGCTTATGCAATGCGGCGACGCTGTCAGCGTCGGTCGATCGATAGGCGTTGGCGGAAGCGGGCAAGTTCACTCCTGGGTGAAAGGTTTGGCTGCTGATATGGGAAGCGCATGGCGCTCATGCCAGGCAGGATCTGCGGCGCGAAGCTGCGTCGCGGATGTCGGGTCAGGGCGGAAACGTAACAGCACCAGGGCTGGAACACTCCACTCAGTCCAGTTCTTCGCCTGGCGTGCGGGCCTCTGGAAGCGCCGCAGCCAACCCATCGCGGGTGCCGCGCGGGCAGCAGCATCATAGCCTGGACGCGCGATCACCGCAATCGGAACCGTACGCGCGATCCGTCGCCACGCGCGCCAGCGGTGAAACTGGCCCAAATTGTCCGCGCCCATCACCCACAGGAAACGATGCCGGGGATAGCGGCGCACCAGCGCGGCCAACGTGTCCACGGTGTAACGCGTGCCGAGCCGCGATTCGATGTCGGTCGGCCGGATCCGGGCAGCGCGCGCGATGCGGCGGGCCGAGGCGAGTCGCGAAGCCAGCGGCGCCATGCCCGCGGCGGGCTTCAGCGGGTTGCCCGGCGACACCAGCCACCACATTTCGTCGAGATCCAGCGCCTCGATTGCCGCCAGGCTGATCCCGCGATGCCCCTTGTGCGCCGGGTTGAACGAACCGCCGAGCAGGCCGATGCGATGCGGGCGGCGGCTCATGGGCGAAGCCCTCGCCACGCTTCGTCATCCCGGACGTGATCCGGAGTCCGATTCTCCGCAGGCGCTGCCGCTCGCGCCTCCTGCATCACCGTTCGGTGCACCATTGGTCCCGGATCAAGTCCGGGATGACGGAGGAGGCAAGGCCACCCTCCACCCGGTTTCCCATGTAGCGGGTCGTACGCCTCAGAAACTCTGCTCCGCATAGACCTGCGACAGATCGCCGCCCCAGGCGCCGTTGTAACGATCAAGCAACTGCTCCGCCGGTACCTTGCCCAGCCGCACGATCTCGCGCAGCGGATCAAGGAAGCCGGTCTCGTCGTCGCCGGCGCCATTGACCCGCGCGCGCGCCGCCAGGCCGCGGCCGGCAATATCCAGCACCTCGCCCGCGATATCGCGCAGCGTGCCGCGCCCCGGCACCGGCGCATCAAGGCCCAGCCGGGGGGCAGCGTCACGCAGCGCCTGACGCTCGTCGATCGTCCAATGCTTCACAAGGTTCCACGCTGCATCCAGCGCACCCTGATCGTAGAGCAGCCCCACCCAAAAGGCCGGCAGCGCGCAAATGCGGTTCCACGGCCCACCGTCCGCCCCGCGCATCTCCAGGAATGTTTTGAGCCGCACTTCGGGGAAGGCGGTCGAAAGGTGATCGTTCCAGTCGTCCAGCGTCGGCAGCTCGCCCGGCAGGACCGACAGTTCGCCCTTCAGGAAATCGCGAAAGCTGAGCCCGGCGGCATCGATGTACCGCCCGTCGCGGTAAACGAAGTACATCGGCACATCGAGCATATAGTCGGCATAGCGTTCGTATCCGAAGCCATCCTCGAACACGAATGGCAGCATTCCCGTGCGCGCCGGATCGGTGTCCGACCAGATGTGGCTGCGATAGCTGAGGAAGCCGTTCGGCTTGCCTTCGGTGAAGGGCGAATTGGCGAACAGCGCCGTCGCCAGCGGCTGCAGCGCCAGGCCAACGCGGAACTTCTGCGCCATGTCCGCCTCGCTGGCATAATCCAGGTTCACCTGGATCGTGCAGGTGCGCAGCATCATGTCGAGGCCCATGCTGCCGACCCGCGGCATATGGCGCAGCATGATGGCGTAGCGGCCCTTGGGCATGATCGGCAGCTCGCTCCGCGCCTTGTCCGGCCACATGCCAAGGCCCAGAAAGCCGATGCCCAGCTTCTCGCCCGCGGCCTTCACCTGATCGAGGTGGCGTCCCGTTTCCGCACAGGTCTGATGCAGATTGTCGAGCGGCGCACCCGAAAGCTCGAATTGCCCCGCTGGCTCCAGGCTGACCGAGCCGTCCGCGCCGGTCAGCGCGATCAGGTTGCCGCCCTCTTCTACCGGCTTCCAGCCATGCTGCTGCAATTCGATCAGCAACGCGCGAATACCGCCCGGCTCGCCCCAGCTCGGTGCATGATGATCGGCGCGGGAATATACGAACTTCTCGTGCTCGGTGCCGATCCGCCAGCGTTCCTTCGGCTTCTCGCCTCGCGCGAAACTGGCAATCAGCTGCTCACGCGACTCGATGACAGGCGAGTTGCTGTCCGAAACGGTTTTCGTCGTCATGGCGCGCCCTTAATGGGGGATTGCTGGCGGGGCTAGATGCTGTGGAAGCAGCGCCGGATCACCAATCGCCGGCGTTCGCCATCCAGATCGCGACAGCCGCGGCCGCGGCGGTATCCGCCCGCAGGATGCGCGGCCCCAGCCCCATGCCAACGGCCTGTGGCAGCGCGCGAATGGCCGCGCGCTCGCCATCGTCGAAGCCACCTTCAGGGCCGATCAGGATCGCCGCCGGGCCGGGCTTCATCACCTCGCGCGCCGGCGTGCCGCCAAGCTCGTCTGCGAAGTAAAGCGCGCGGTCGCCCGACCAGTCCCGCAGCAATGCCGAAAGCTTCACCGGCTCCGCCACCTGCGGCAGGGCGGTACGCCCGCATTGCTCCGCCGCCTCGATCATATGAGCGCGCAGCCGCTCCACCTTGGGACGATCCACCACCGTCCGATGCGTGATGACGGGCACAAGGCGTGCCACGCCCAGTTCGCACGCTTTCTCCGCCATCCAGTCGACGCGTCCTTTTTTCAGCGGCGCGGCGACCAGCCACAGGTCGGGCACCGCTTCGCGCTCCGCTAGCTTTTCTGTCACGTCCACCGTTACGTCGCGCCGGCCTGCTTGCGCGACCGTCGCCAGCCATTCGCCCGAGACATCGTCGAACAGGCGCACCGGATCGCCCGCCTTCACCCGCATCACACCCGCCAGGTAATGCGCCTGTGGCCCGTCGATGCGCAGCGGCCCCGCGACCAGCGGCTCCTCCACGAACAGGCGGGGTGTCGAGCGGGGCGGCCAGGCGGGAGTGGCGATCATGGGCGCGGGCCTTTACGCCGCCCGCGCGCGATCAGCCAGCGCGCGATGAGAAACAGGATCAACCCGAAGAAGGCGATCAGCAGCACAATCCCCGTCACCACCCCCGCCACGCGGAGGATGGCGTAGAAGAGCGCCTCCACGAAGCGGCCGATGGCGACGGACAAGTGGATCATTCAGCGCACACGTCGCCACGTCTGCGATTTGCACCCGAAGTTCGCAAAGAGGCATCCGGTGCCGACGATCGTGTTGCGGTCGACCTGCTCGATCGTGCCGTCGAAGGTCTGCCCGATATCAGGTACATAGACCTGGCCGTACCACAGCCCGTCCTCGCCCTCGCGGAAATCATGGAACAACTGCGTGCCGACAAGCTGGTCCGTCCCGCCGGCTGCGGCATCCGCCCTCGCCTTCGCGCTTGCCTGTGTCACCGTGCCGCAAAGCCCTCGGCCGCAGCGGGCCACCTTGATCCGCACGCTGTCCGCCGCGTTACGCCACAGTCCCTCCCACCCGCCGGTGCGCTGGGCGCTGGCGGGTACGGCGATGAGCAGGATGGCGGCAGGGAGAAGAAGGCGCATTGCTGACATGGTCCTTGCTGAACTCCCCTGGCGTGAAATGCTTCCACGTCGGCCGCACGTGCTTCGCGCCCCGAACCGCCTTGTCGATTGGACATAGCAAAGCGCTGTGGCGAAACCACGGCAGCGACGGTACGCAGGCCGGGTGACGCCCGCTCCCGATATCACGCCCGACAGCGAACATTGCGGCCTTGTCGCCGCCTTGCCCGCCAGCATCCGCCCGTTCGCCTTGCTTGCTCGCTTCGATCGACCGATCGGCTGGTGGCTGCTGTTCTGGCCCGGTGCCTGGGCGGTCGCCTTGGCGGGCAGCGCCGTGGAGCGCTGGACCTTGATCATCTGGTTGCTGGTCGGCAGCATCGCCATGCGCGGTGCGGGGTGCGTCTATAACGACATCGTCGATCGCGATCTTGATGCCAGTGTCGCGCGCACCCGCTCGCGCCCGATCGCCTCGGGCGCAGTGTCGGTGAAAGCCGCCTGGCTCTGGCTGTTCGTCCTGTGCCTCATCGGCCTTGCCGTGCTGGTCCAGCTTCGCATCGACACCGCCATCCTCGCGATCGCCAGCCTCGCGCTGGTCGCCGCCTATCCGTTCATGAAACGGATCACCTGGTGGCCGCAGGCGTGGCTCGGCCTCGTCTTCTCCTGGGCCGCACTGGTCGGCTGGCTGGAAAGCTGGGGCACGCTCACGGCGGCCGGCCTGCTTCTCTATGGCGGTACGATCTTCTGGGTCATCGGCTATGATACGATCTATGCGTTGCAGGATCGCGAGGATGATGCGCTGATCGGCGTGCGCTCCTCCGCCCTGCGCATGGGCCGCCACGTCCGCGGCGGCACATTCATCTGCTATGCGCTCGCGCTGTTGCTCTGGGCCGCCGCTTTCTGGCTGCACCGCCCCGATCCGCTGGTCTGGCTCGCGCTCCTGCCAATGGCGCTCCATCTTGTCTGGCAGGTCGCGACGCTGCGGCCGGATGACGGCGCCGGCGCCCTCGCCCGCTTTCGCGCGAACCGCTTTGCCGGGCTGCTGATGTTCCTCGGCTGCGTGGTCGTGGGAACGCCTTTGTAAGGATCTGGCCGAAAGCGGCCGATTATCTCCGCAGACCGGCCGAAAGTTGCACTCTAGCAACCGGAGCATCCGCCCCCTAAGTCGTTTCCATGCTGACCCCGACCCAGGCGCAGAATCGCGCCGCAGATATCGTCGCTCGCGCCAAGAAGGCCGGCGTCGACGCCGCAGATGCCGTTTTCGCCGCTGACGCTTCCACCGAAATTTCCGTCCGCTTGGGCAAGCTGGAGGATGTGGGCCGCTCCGAAAGCGAGGATCTGGGCCTGCGCGTATTCATTGGCCAGCGCTCGGCCAGCGTCTCCACGTCCGATCTTTCTTCAGAGGCGCTGGACGCCCTGGTCGAGCGCGCCGTCGCCATGGCGCGTGAGGCGCCGGAGGATCAATGGGCCGGGCTCGCGCCGCAGGACCGGCTGATGCACGGCGCCCCGCCGCTGCTGGATCTCGACGATGGCGGCGAAGTGGCGCCGGCCGACCTGCGCGAGGCTGCGATGGCAGCCGAGGAGGCGGCCCGCGCCGTCCGCGGTGTCACCAACAGTGAGGGCGGCGGCGCCAGCGCCTCCCGCAGCGTGTGGGCGCTCGCCACCAGTCACGGGTTCAGCGGCGCCTATTCGGCCACCGGCTATGGCATATCCGCCAGCGTGATCGCGGGTGAAGGCAGCGGGATGCAGCGCGATTACGGCTTCCATTCCGCGCGCCATCGCAATCGGCTGGATGCGCCGGATGCGGTCGGCACCCTGGCAGGCGAGCGCGCGGTCGCGCGGCTCAATCCCGCCCGCATGGAAAGCGCAGCGCTGCCGGTAGTATTCGATCCGCGCGTCGGCGCCGGACTCCTCGGTCATCTTACCGGAGCGATATCGGGTCAGGCGATCACGCGGCGCACCTCCTTCCTGCTCGAATCGCTCGGCAGCGCCGTCTTCGCGCGCGGCATCACCATCTCCGATGATCCGCACCGCCCACACGGGCTTCGCTCCCGCCCCTTCGATGGCGAGGGCCTGCCCGTTTCGCCCTGCGCCGTGGTGGAGGATGGCGTGTTGCAGACGTGGTTGCTCGACAGCGCCTCTGCCCGCCAGCTTGGCATGGCACCGACGGGCCATGCCGCGCGCGGCGTGGGCGGCGCGCCGGGTGTCAGCACCAGCAATTTCTACATGCACCCCGGCCATGTCCCGGTGGCGACCCTGATCGGAGACATCGCACGCGGCGTGTATGTCACTGAACTGATCGGCCAGGGCGTGAACGGTGTCACGGGCGATTACAGCCGAGGCGCCGCGGGCTTCCTGATCGAGAATGGCGAGATCACAGCGCCGATCGCCGAATTCACGATCGCCGGCAATCTCAAGGACATGTTCGCCAATCTGACCCCGGCGAACGATCTCGAGTTCCGCTATGGCACGAACGTGCCCACGGTTCGGATCGATGGGATGACCGTCGCCGGTGGATGATCTGGCGAACTCGGTCGCGAAGATCGCGCGCGAGGCGGGGCAACTCGCCATGGCGCGCTTTCGCACCGATTTCGCTCGTTGGGAAAAGGTGCCGGGAAGCCCGGTGTGCGAGGTTGATCTCGCCGTCGACCAGATGCTGCGGCAGCGCCTGTCCGCGCTCCTGCCCGATGCCGGCTGGCTTTCGGAGGAAACGGCCGACAATCCTGAGCGACTGTCACGCCATCGCATCTGGGTGGTCGATCCGATCGACGGCACGCGCGACTATATTCGTGGACGCGCTGGCTGGGCAGTATCGGTCGCGCTGGTCGAAGATGGTCGCCCCGTCATCGGCGTTCTCGATGCGCCCGTACGCGATGAGGTGTGGCAAGCCGCTGCCGGTCACGGCGCGACGCTCAACGGGCGGCCACTCATCGCCAGTCAACGCGATGCCTTCGCCGGCGCCCGCGTTCCCACGGACGCGCTGCCCAAAGCCGACCGGGATCTGACCATGGTCGAAAAGCCAAACTCCATCGCGCTGCGCATGGCGATGGTGGCGGATAATCGCGCGGACCTTGTCGCTACGCTGCGCTGGGGCAATGAATGGGACATTGCGGCGGCCGCCCTGATCGCGACCGAAGCAGGCGGCGCCGTCACCGACGCGCTCGGCGCGCGCCTCGCCTTCAACAAGCCCGACCCCTGCGCCTTTGGCGTGATTACCAGCAGCCGCGGCATCCACCAGGCGGCGCTGGACCGGCTATCGGCCCGCGCCCGCGCAATCCTTGAGCCGGTGCCCGGCACCTGAGCCGGCGCGGGCGGCAGGCCCGCGCCGAGCCCTCACTTCTGGCAGGCCACCACCGTGGCGATCACGCTCAGTGTGTCCTGCGGATCGCGAACGCGCACGGTATCCAGCCCAAGCTCCTTTGCCGGATAGTCGTTTCCACCCGGGAAGATCGCGTCGCCGACGAACATCATGGCGTCCAGCGGAATGCCGCTCTCGTCGCGCAACCGCTTGAGGCCATAGGCCTTGTCCACGCCCTCCTGCGTGATGTCGATCGACGTTGCCCCGCCCATATTGATCGACAGGCCCGGCAGGCGCTTCTTGAGATCGGCCTGAATCACCTTGCGCTTCGCGAAATCGGGATCCCACACTTCCTTGGCATGGATCGGCGCCTGTTGGCCGAGCGCGGAAAAGGTGATCTGGCTGCCACGGTCCTCGATACGTTCGCCCCAGGTCTGTTCGGGAACGAAGCCCGTGGCTTCCAGCGACTCGTCGAACGCCGTCAGGATCTGCTGCTTCTGCTCGTCGGAGAACAGTTCGGCATAGACTGTCCTCCACTGGCCCTCGCGAAAGGTGTACAGCTTGGTGCCGGTCGTCGGCATCAGCCACAGGCGGGAGCGATCCGCGCGGTCGGGCAGCCGGCTGGCGACCTGCTTGTCGAACTGCGGCCAGTCCCCACCCGAAATCACCGCGACATGCGCGACAGTCAGCAGATCGGCCAGTGCTTCGCCCATATCGGGCTGGATCGCCTGCTTGCTCTCGGCCAACGTACCATCGAGATCGAACGCCACCAGTTGCTTCACATCATTCTCCCCAAAATGAATTTGTCGATCGCATGAGCCACGCCGTCCGCATCGTTGGCGAGCGTCACATCCGCCGCCTGCGCCTTCACGTCGTCGGGCGCATTGCCCATGGCAATCGCCCGCCCGGCGCGCTCGAACATGGCAAGGTCGTTCGCCTGATCACCGATCGCGATCGTACGATCGAGCCGCACGCCAAGCGCATCGGCCAGCCGCGCGATCCCCTCTCCCTTGTTCGCCGTCGTTGCCGTTATATCGAGATAATAGGTCTGTGATTTGACGATCGTTGCTGCCCCGTCGTGCGCTGCCACGATCCGATCGCGCAGCGCATCGAGCACCGCCGGCTCATCGCAGACGAAGGTGATCTTGTCGGCACGGTCAAGCAGGTCGGAAAAGCCGCTGCAAATCCTGGGTTCCTGGTTGGACGCACGTCGCTCGCTCGGCACATGCGGTCCCGTATCCGATGTGGCGAACCATTGGTCGTCAGCGAAGACCCAGATGTCCACCGGCTCATTCTGCGCCAACGCCAGAGCACCGCGCGCGACCGCTTCGTCGACGAAATGGCGGCACAGGATCTCACCACCGCGGCGAAACACGAGGCCGCCGTTGAACGCGCCCATCGGCACGTCCAGCGACAGCTCCTCGGCGAGCGGCGCAAGCCCGGACATTGGCCGCGCGCTGATGATGGTGAAGCCGAAACCCGCCGCCTGCAGGCGCTGCACCGCCTGCAGCGTGCCGGGTGTCAGGCGTTTCTCTTTGTCGACCAGCGTGCCGTCGACGTCGCTGACGACCAGCGTCACGCAAGCGTGCTCATTGCGGGATCTCGACATGGCCGCCGAAGCCGTAGCGCATCGCCGACAGCAGCTTGTCCCCGAACATTTCGTCGATTCGGCTGCGATAGCGCGCGAACAGCGCCGTGGTGAGCACCGCCACGGGCGTCGCCTGCTCCATCGCCGCCTCGATCGTCCAGCGGCCTTCGCCGGAATCGGCGACCTTGCCGGAGAATTGCTCCAGCTGGCGGTCCTGCGCCAGCGCAGACGCGGTGAGGTCAAGCAACCAGGACGAGATCACCGAGCCGCGCCGCCACACTTCGGAAATCTCGGCGAGGTTGAAATCAAACCTTTCGTCTTCCGGCAGATGCGGGACGTTGCGCCCCCACAGGACGTCGAAGCCTTCGGCATAGGCCTGCATCAGGCCATATTCGATGCCATTGTGCACCATCTTCACGAAATGGCCCGCCCCTGCGCGGCCGGCATGGATATATCCCTTTTCCGCACGCGGATCGCATGCTTCGGATCGGTTGGGGGTGCGTCCCACGCTGCCGATGCCGGGTGCCAACGTGTCGAAGATCGGGTCCAGCAAGTCGACCGTCTCCTTGTCGCCCCCGATCATCATGCAATAGCCGCGCTCCAGCCCCCAGACGCCACCGGAGGTGCCCACATCGACATAGTGGACGCCCTTTTCGGCCAGTGACTTGGCGCGCCGCACATCGTCCTTCCAGAAGGTGTTGCCGCCATCGATGATGATATCGCCCTCGGCGCATTGCTGGCCGCACAGCGCTTCGATCGTCTCCTCGGTCGGTGCGCCCGCGGGCAGCATGACCCAGTAGATCGCCGGCGCATCCAGCTTGCTCTTCATGTCGACCAGCGAATCGGCGCCGATCGCCCCCTCGCCGGCCAAATCCGTCACTGCATCGCTGTTGCGGTCCCAAACGACCACTTCATGACCACCACGCATCAGCCGACGCGCGATGTTGCCGCCCATGCGGCCGAGGCCGATGATGCCGATCTTCATACTTTCAGGCTCCACGTGAAGTTGCCATCGGGGCTGATCCTGCCGAAAGGCGCGCCGCAAGCAACATGGCTCGTGGCACGCTCTTCGTCAGGTTCAAGGCGAACGGTGGAGGGCGGGCTTCCGTTCCGAAGCCAAATCAAGCGTCAGCGGGATGCTTTGCCTGAATGGAGCCGAGCAGATCGTCGAACGACTTGCTGAAGGAGGCCACACCCTCTTCGACCAGCCGCTCGGTTACGCCCGCAAGATCGAGCCCAAGCCGCTCGGCATCGGCCAGCACCTTGCGCGCACCCTCAACGTCCTGCGTCAGCGAGACGGCAGAGGTGCCGCGCTCGCGAAAGGCATCCATCGTCTTGGGCGGCATGGTATTCACCGTATCCGGCCCGATCAGCGTGTCGACATATAGCGTATCGGGATAGTCCGGGTTCTTGGTGCCGGTCGATGCCCAGAGCAGCCGCTGGGGCTGCGCACCCCTGGCCGCCAGCGCCTGCCAGCGATCCGAGGCGATGAAGTCCTGATACCAGGCGTAAGCGAGCTTGGCGTTGGCGATCGCCACCTTGCCCTTCAGCGCCTTGGCCTCCTCGCCGCCAGTGCCACCGTCGATCGCCTTGTCGATCTCATTGTCGATGCGGCTGATGAAGAAGCTGGCAACGCTGGCAATCCGGTCGACCGGCTCACCGCGCTCGACGCGCTGCTCCAGCCCCTCGACATAGGCCATCGCCACCGCCTCATAAGATCGCTGCGAGAACAGCAGCGTCACGTTGACGTTGATGCCCTTTGCAATGGTGGCCGCGATCGCGGGCACGCCGGCGGGCGTTCCCGGGATCTTGATCATCAGATTGGGGCGATTAACCGCCCTCCACAGCTTCTCCGCCTCTGCGATCGTGCCGTCGGTGTCGTTCGCGAGATATGGCGACACCTCCAGGCTGACATAACCGTCCTTGCCGTTCAGCCGGTCGTACACCGGCCGCAGCGTGTCGGCCGCCGCCTTGATGTCCTGAATGGCGAGATGCTCGTAGCGGTCCATCGCCGCCGCCCCCGGGTGCGCCTTGTCGAACGCGGCAAGCGTCGCGTCATACGCGGTGCCCTCGCCCATCGCCTTCTGGAAAATCGTAGGGTTGGAGGTGACGCCAGTCACGCCATCCTCGGCGACCAGCTTTTCCAGGCCGCCGTCCTCCAGGAACTTGCGATCGACGAAGTCGAGCCACACGGCCATACCGAGGTTCGCGAGATCGTTGAGCTTGCCCATCTGTCCTGTCTCCGTCCGTTCGTGTCGAGCGAAGTCGAGACACGTTGGCGTATGATAACGCCGGCCCGTCCGATCCCGATCCTTGACTTCGCTCGGATCGGACGGGGGTGTCCTTAGCAGTTAGGCAGGCATCACCGACTTCGCCACCTTCACCACGTTATCGGCGGTGAAGCCGAACTTGTCGGCAAGCTTGGCAATCGGCGCGGAAGCGCCGAAGGTCGACATGGTGATCGTCTTACCGGCAAGTCCGACGTAGCGATCCCAGCCGATCTCGCCCGCCATCTCGATCGCGACACGCGCGGTAACCGCCTTGGGCAGCACGCTTTCCTTGTACGCATCGCTCTGCTTCTCGTACCGGTACCAGCTCGGCATCGAGACAACGCGGCTCTTCACACCTTCCGCAACCAGCTTCTCATGCGCCTCGATCGCCAAGCCAACCTCACTGCCCGTAGCAAGCAGGATCACGTCGGGCGTGCCCCCATTCTCCATGGCGCTGTCAGCCAGGACATAGCCGCCCTGCTTCACGCCATCGGCACTGGCATATTTCGACCTGTCGAGCGTCGGCAGGGCCTGGCGCGACAGCACCAGTGCGGCAGGCTGCTTAGGCGTCTCGACGATTGCCCGCCATGCCGCCGCCACCTCGTTCGCATCGCCCGGACGGAACATATCCAGCCCCGGGGTAGCGCGCATCATCGCCAGCATTTCGATCGGCTGGTGAGTCGGCCCGTCCTCGCCCACACCGATTGAATCATGCGTGAAGATCCAGGTGGTGCCGAGCTCCATCAGCGCCGACAGGCGCACCGGCGGGCGCATATAGTCCAGGAAGACGAGGAAGGTGCTGCCATAGGAACGCAGCCCCGACAGCGCCATGCCGACCGCCACCGAGCCCATCGCGTGTTCGCGCACGCCGAAGTGGAAGTTGCGACCGGCGTAGTCGCTTGCAGAGAAGCTCGCCTCGCCCTTGATGTCGGTCTTGGTCGACGGCGCGAGATCGGCCGAACCGCCGATCAGCCACGGCATTGTCTTGGCGATGGCGTTCAGCACCTTGCCGCCGGCATCGCGGCTGGCGAGGCCCTTGGCATCTGCCTCGAAAGTCGGGATCTCCGCGTCCCAGCCGTCGGGCAGCGTACCGTTGATGATGGCGTCGACTTCCTTGGCCAGATCGGCATGCTCGGTGCGGTACTTCTTAAGCAACGCCTCCCACGCCTCGCGCAGCGGCACGCCGCGGCCGGCGACCGCCTGCTCGAACCGCTGTTGCACCCCCTCCGGCACGTAGAAGCTCTTGTCCGCCGGCCAACCATAGGCTTCCTTGGTCAGGCGAACGTTGTCTTCGCCCAGCGCTTCGCCATGCGCCTTCTCGCTGCCGGCCCGCGGGGAGCCCCAGCCGATCACCGACTTGACGATGATCAGCGTCGGCTTGTCACTGGTGGCGCGGAACGCTTCGAATGCCTTGGTCAGCGCCGCGACGTCGTTCGCGTCGTCCACATGGATGACGTGCCAGCCATAAGCTTCGAAGCGCTTGCCCACATCCTCGTCGAAAGCGAGATCGGTGTCGCCCTCGATCGAGATCTGGTTGCTGTCATAGATCCAGCACAGGTTCGACAGCTTCAAATGGCCGGCGAGGCTCGCGGCTTCCGAAGCGACGCCCTCCATCATGTCGCCGTCGCCGCACAGCGAATAGACGTCGTGATCGAACAGCGTGAAACCGGGCTTGTTGTAGCGTGCCGCCATCCAGCGCTCGGCGATCGCCATGCCGACAGAATTGCCGCAGCCCTGGCCAAGCGGGCCGGTGGTCGTCTCCACGCCGACCGTGTGGCTATATTCCGGGTGACCCGGCGTCTTGGAGCCTAGCTGGCGAAAGGCCTTTATATCGTCCAGGCTGACGGCGGGCGCGCCGTCCGGCTGCTTTACGCCGGCGAGGTGCAGCAGCGAGTAAAGCAGCATGGAGGCATGACCGACCGACAGAACGAAGCGGTCGCGGTTCGGCCAGTTCGCCTGTGCCGGATCATAGCGCAGGAACTTGGTCCAGAGCGTGTGGCCGACCGGGGCCAGCGCCATCGGCGTTCCAGGATGCCCGGAATTTGCCGCCTGCACCGCATCCATCGACAGCGTACGGATCGTGTCGATCTCCAGGCGCTCTGGCGTGCCGTCCTCATGAACGTTCGCGGGATTGGCGGTGTCGGTCATCGGGGGCCTCGCTGATATGGGATCGAACGCCCGGGCCTGTGCCCGGTTGCCGAGTCGCGGCCCCTCTAGTCGCTCCATTCGCCGCGTTCCAGTCGCGCGACGATTCTACGCTTCGTGCAGCGACCATACAGGTTCGTCGCGTCAGCTTTGTCAGCTGCAGCTTGGGAGAGGCATTTCGTGGACCCGGTCATCAGCATCGCCAGCATCATCGCCATGCTGTTCGCCACGGCCGGGCTGATCGTCACCTTGCAACCGGGAAGCGTGCACTGGCGCTGGCTGGCCATTGCGGCTGGCCTGATCCTGCTCAACGATCTGCTTCTGACCAACGCCTATGGCCTAGTCCCGGATGTGTTGCCGGGTCGTTGGAACTGGCAGGGAAAGGCGCTCGCGCTTTTCGCCACCCTGGCGATCGCCGCATTGCCCGGACTCGGCTGGCAGAAGGCAGGGATTACGCTGCACCAGGTGTCTGGCAGCCTACGCGCCGCCGTCCCCGTGGCGCTCACTTATTGCGCCTTCTTCCTCGCCATTGCACTGCTCTTCCCCGACGATCCACCCAATGGCGAGACAATCGCTTTTCAGCTGACCATGCCGGGCCTGGAGGAAGAGCTATTCTATCGCGGCCTGCTCCTGCTCGCGCTCGACCGCGCCTTTACGGCGCGCAAGCGGCTGATGAGCGTCGACTGGGGCTGGGGCGCAATTGTCTCCTGCACGCTGTTCGGCCTCACCCACGCCTTTGGCTATGCCAACGGCAGCTTCAGTTTCGATCCGATCTACATGACCCTCACCGCCGTGCCGTCACTGATCGCCGTGTGGCTGCGCCTGCGGACGGGAAGCGTGCTGATTCCGGTGCTGCTGCACAACTTCGGGAACGCGATCGGCCTGATGGTTTAGATCAAAGACGGCGCCGCTAGCACCCAGTAGTCACCATATTTGAGGTCGCTTCAACTCGCGCAAAGCGAACGTTGTGATGCGGTAGTTCCATGCTTCAGGCACCATGATGTGGGCGAGCGCTTAATCTGTGTTGATCCGTAGCTTGGTAGGCGCGGCCCCGTTTTTTGCACGGCCTCTTGAAGGTCACCTTACCCGCTCGGCATGCCGCTAAGCTGCCGGATCGCTTTCCACGCAAACTGACCCACTCGAGCGCTCCAGCGATCGCAGCCATTCAAGGTCCGACAATACGAACCGCCCGCTCCATCTTCGAAACACGGCCGTCGCTTGCAACGTAAGCGGCATCAACCTCATCAAGAAACAGCCCATGGCCAAGGACGCCGGGTATGGCGGCGATCGATACCGCCAGTCGCCGCGGATCGCTGAGATCGCGAAAGCGGCAATCCGCCACTAGGTTTTCATTGTCCGTCAGATAGTCCGGGCGCACCGTCACCGCTGCACCGAGCGCCTCCAGCTGCGCGACAACGAAGCCGCGCGCGAATGGCAGCACTTCCACCGGCACCTTGGCGGCACCGATCGCATCGACCCGTTTCGTTCCGTCTGCGATCACCACGAAGCGCCGCGCCGCCGCCGCAACCGCTTTCTCCCGCAGCATTGCGCCGCCGGCACCCTTGATTGCCCAGAGCCGCGCGTCGATCTCGTCCGCGCCGTCGATGGCGAGGTCTACCGACGTGCATGCCGCAAAGTCGATGACCGGAATGCCTGCCGCGCGCGCCGCTCTCGCGGTCGCCTCGCTGGTCGCGACTGCCCGGATATCAAGCCCGCCCGCAGTCCGCCGGGCCAGTGCCGCAATGGCAAAGGCCGCGGTGGAGCCGGTGCCCAGGCCGACGACCATGCCGTCGCTGACCTCCTGCACCGCCGCCTCCGCGGCCAGCCTCTTGTCATCATCCGTGCTCATGCTGCGTCATAACGCAGGCAGGCATGGATGGGCCAACGGCGTGTCAGCCGTACTTCTGCTCCGCCCACCATGGGAAGAAGTCCGGCATGTTGCTCGACACCTTGTCCGGATAGGCCGGCGTGCGCTTCTCGAGAAACGAGGTGACGCCTTCCTTCGCATCGCCCGAGCGGCCGCGCGACAGGATTGCACGGCTGTCGATCTTGTGCGCGTCCATCGGATGCTGGAAGCCAAGGCCGCGCCACAGCATCTGGCGCGTCAGCGCGACCGATACCGGTGCCGTATTGTCCGCGATCTCGCGCGCCAGTGCGTTCGCCACGGCCAGCAGCTCGCCGCCCGGCACCACCTGCTTCACCAGCCCGCCGTTCAGCGCCTCCTGCGCGTCGAACACCCGGCCGGAATAGCACCATTCCAGCGCCTGGCTGATGCCAACGACGCGCGGCAGGAAGAAGCTGGACGCCGCCTCCGGTACGATGCCGCGGCGGGCGAAGACGAAGCCGAACCGTGCCGTGTCGCTGGCGATGCGAATGTCCATCGGCAGCTGCATGGTAGAACCGACACCGACGGCGGCGCCGTTCACCGCCGCGATCACCGGTTTCAGACATTCGAAAATGCGCAGCGTCAGGCGACCACCGCCGTCGCGCGCCTCTTCCATCTCATAGGTCAGGCCACCCTGCCCGCTGCCATGATCCGGACGATCGGAGCGCTTGTCATAGTCGAACGTCTTGGCCCCTGCCGACAGGTCGGCGCCGGCGCAAAAGGCGCGGCCAGCGCCCGTCACGATCACGCAGCGCACGTCGTCGTCCGCGTCGATCTTGTCGAACGCGTCTATCATCTCGGCCATCATCGTGCCGGTGAACGCGTTCAACTTGTCCGGTCGGTTCAGCGTGATCGTCGCGACACCGTCCTTCACGTCATAGATGATCTGCTCGTACGCCAAGCTGCCTCTCCTTGTCGTGCCGCCCCTCCGGCAGCTCCGATGTGACCATAACATTATTTATGGTGGCGGAGGCAAGCGAGTCGCGCGCCTGGCAGTGCCGTAGCGGCATTTTCGAAGTTCGGGTTCGCTCCAGACGCTCTTGTTTCCCAGCGATTTCCATTACGCGGTCAACAAGGGTTGCAGCGGCCGCGCCCTCGCGCCTACAGGTGCGCTGCACCCGCGAACGGGGTGCGGAAGCCAAGGGGAGTCTTCGTGACCGCAGACGAGATGAAGGCCGCGATCGGCAAGGAAAGCGTTTCCGAATGGGTCGAGGTAACCCAGGAGATGATCAACAAGTTCGCCGACGCGACGGGTGACCACCAGTTCATCCACATTGATCCGGAACGCGCCAAGCAGACGCCGTTCGGCACCACCATCGCCCATGGCTTCCTGACGCTGTCGCTGCTGCCGCTTCTGTCGGCGAAGAATCCGAACATGCCGCGTCTCGATGGCGTGAAGATGGGCGTGAACTATGGCGGCAACAAGGTTCGCTTCCTTGCGCCGGTCCCCTCGGGCTCGCGCGTGCGCGGCCGTTCCAAGCTTACCGAATTTGATGAAAAGCGCCCCGGCCAGTACCAGTTCACCACCGAAACCACGATCGAGATCGAAGGCAGCGAGAAGCCGGCAATGATCGCCGAGTGGATCACGCAGGTCTTCACCTGATCTCTCTTACTCGCCGCCCTCCCCGGGAAGTGCCGCCCGCATCCACGGGTGGCCCGGCAACCAACCATACCCAAGGACAATAAACATGCGTTCCGCCGTCATCGTCTCCACCGCCCGCACCCCGATCGGCCGTGCCTATCGCGGCGCCTTCAACAACACGCTGTCCCCGACTCTCGCCAGCCACGCGCTCAAGGCCGCCGTGGAGCGCGCCGGGATTGACGGCGCCGAGGTCCAAGACGTGATCATGGGCTCCGCGCTTCAGCAGGGCGCACAGGCGACCAACATTGCGCGCACGTCGCTGCTCCGCGCCGGCCTCCCCGTGTCCGTCTCCGGCATGTCGCTTGATCGCCAGTGCGCCTCCGGCCTGATGGCGATCGCCACCGCCGCGAAGCAGATCATGGTCGACAACATGGACGTGACGATCGGTGCCGGCGTCGACAGCATCAGCATCGTCCAGACGCCGCAGATGCGTGTGCAGCCCGACCCGGAGTTGGTCGCAATGCACAAGGACATCTACATGCCGATGCTGCAGACCGCCGAAGTGGTGGCCAAGCGCTACGGCATCAGCCGCGACGCGCAGGACGAATATGGCTTCCAGTCGCAGCAGCGCACCGCCGCCGCCCAGGCAGCCGGCAAGTTCGACGACGAAATCGTCGCCGTCACCGCCAGCATGGCGATCACCGACAAGGAGACAAAGGAAGTCTCCTACAAGGAAGTGACGCTGGCGAAGGACGAGGGCAATCGCCCGGACACGACTCTGGAGGGTCTGAAGTCGCTGAAGCCGGTGCTCGGCCCCGATCTGAACATCACGGCAGGCAATGCCTCGCAGCTGTCCGATGGCGCCTCCGCCAGCGTGCTGATGGACGAGAAGCTCGCGGAGAAGAAGGGCCTTACCCCGCTTGGTCGCTATGTCGGCATGGCGGTCGCTGGCACCGAGCCGGACGAGATGGGTATCGGCCCGGTCTTCGCCATCCCGAAGCTGCTCGAGCGCTTCAACCTCAAGATGGACGATATCGGCCTTTGGGAGCTGAACGAGGCGTTCGCGGTGCAGGTGCTGTATTGCCGTGACAAGCTGGGCATCCCCAACGAACTGCTGAACGTTAACGGCGGCGCGATCTCGATCGGCCATCCTTATGGCATGTCGGGCGCACGCATGACCGGCCACGCGCTGATCGAGGGCAAGCGTCGCGGCGCGAAATATGTCGTCATCACGATGTGCGTCGGCGGCGGCATGGGCGCAGCGGGCCTCTTCGAGGTTCTCTGACCGTCTGTCTTCCCGGCGCGGGTCTGCCGCCGCCGGGATGATGGCCTGGCACATGAAGGAAAGCTCCGGTCGCGCGGGCGGCCGGGGCTTTTTTTTCGAGCTCCCCGTCGACGGTCGGACCGGCCTAAGTGGCCGATCATCAGGCTGTTGGCGCCATCAACGCAACCAACCTCCGCCGCCCTCGTTCTCCAGCCAAATCCAAAGCAGGAGACGATGACATGGCCGATCACGACAGCCCGCAGGAAGTTGCTGAGACGTTCCTCCGCAAGCTGGAAGAAAGTCCGTTCGTGATGATCGGGCTGATGGACGGCGAACATTCAGAGCCGATGAACGTCAAACTTGACGAGACTCAGCCCAACACTCTGTTCATCTTCTCCGCTCACGACAATCGCATTGCCAAGGGCGGCAAGGCGATGGCGCAATTCGTCGGCAAGGGTCATGATTTCTTCGCCTGCCTTGCCGGTCAGGTGTCTCAGGAAACCGATCAGGCGACCTTTGATCGTCTCTGGGACAACCGCGTGGAGGCATGGTTCCCGAACGGCAAGGCGGATGCCCGGCTGAACCGCTTCGATGTCTCGTCCGCCGAACTGTGGGAGACGGATGTCGCGCTGAGCGGCCGGGTTAAGATGCTGTTCGGCGGCACCATCGACGCGTCCGAATCGTCCAGCCATGCCAAGGTGGGCTCGATCGGCTGATTATCTGGCCAGGGCTTCCGCTTGGCAGCAAGCGGAAGCCTTGCTCTCGAGAAAAGGCCAGGCGTTTGCGTGATCTATTTCGTCACGCCGGACTTGTGCCAGCATCTCAGGTGCGGATCAGCGCAAGATGTTGAGTGATGGAACACCGAAGCCTGACATCAGGCGGCACTTCGCAAGAGCCTGATTGCACCCGCGCCACGGCGGCTTTGTGCAGGGTCCAAAGCTCCGCGACTTAACAGCTCGCCGTCAACGGTAACGTACACTCCGAGACAAGTCGGAGAAATTGTTTTGGGCGTGCTGACGCGCCGCCGTCGAGAACTGGGCAGACTGTTATGTCGACTTGTCTTCGGCGCGCGCTTTCTCGCCCAGGTGAGGTCGCGCAACGCTCGGAAGCCGCAGAAATGCTCCCCGCTTATTTTCGTGTACGCGGCCTCAGCGGTCAGCGTCTCTTCGCTAATTCCTCAATCGTGCGCCGCGATCCACTCCTCGACAAGGGGCGCGATCCGCTCGCGCCACTTGGATCCGTTGAAGATCCCGTAATGGCCGACACCCTCGGCCATATAGTAACGCTTCTTGTCCGCCGGCAGATTGCTCGCCAGCGTCAGCGCCGCCTTCGTCTGACCCAGTCCGGAGATGTCGTCCCGCTCACCTTCTACGGCAAGAATGCCGATGTCGGTGATCGCCGCAGGATCGACCGGAACGCCGCGGTGGGTCATGGTGCCGCTCGGGAGCGCATGGGTCTGGAAGACCTTGTCGATCGTCTGCAGATAATATTCCGCCGTCATGTCGCAGACGGATCGATATTCGTCGTAGAAATCCTTGGTCGCGTCTGCGCTCTCGCCGTCGCCCCGCACCAGATGTTTGAACATCTCCCAATGGCTCATCATGTGATTGCCAAGGTTCATCGACATGAAGCCGGTGAGCTGCAGGAAGCCGGGGTACACCTGCCGTCCGGCGCCTGGGTATATGGCGGGAACCGTCGCGATCACATTCTGCTCAAACCAGGAATGCGGCCGCTCGGTCGCCAGTTGGTTGACCGCGGTCGGCGCCTCTCGCGTATCCACCGGCCCGCCCATCATCGTCAGCGTCCGTGGCCGGCATGGATGCTGCCTCGCGCTCATCAGGCAGGCAGCGGCATAGGACGGCACTGATGGCTGGCAGACCGCCAGCATGTGCGCGCCCGCGCCGATCGTCTCCAGAAATTCGATAAGATAATCAACATAGTCATCAAGATCGAAGCTGCCCTCCGCCACCGGAACCAGCTTCGCATCGGCCCAGTCGGTGATGTACACGTCGGCGAACGGCAGCATCCGCTCTACCGTGCCGCGCAACAGGGTCGCGAAGTGGCCCGACATTGGCGCCACGATGAGCAGCCGGGGCCCACCCTCAATCCCCTCGCGCACGAAGCGCTTCAATTGGCCGAAAGGCTTATGGAGCACCACTTCCTCACGCACCGGAATGGTTCGGCTGTCGACCTCGACATGATCGAGTCCAAAGCTCGGTTTTCCGCGCGGTGCCGCAGCATGAGCAAACACCTCAAGCGCCGACGCGATGATCTGCCCGCCACCGAAATAGGTGAACGGGTTTGCCGGATTCTGCAACATGCCTGCGCCAAAATTGGCCATTGCACTTGCCGTTGCGAGCAGTGAGCGTTGGAACTCATAGGCATCGTAGAGCATCGGGTATCCTGTAGCGCAGGAGGATGACGGCATCATATAAGTATTGTGCACCTGCACAACGAGGCACGGCGGCGATTACTTCATGACGGTGGCGATTGAGCCACACTTCACCCGCTGCTAGGGCCGCCCGCATGGCCAGCAACGCGGCGGTAGAGCCGCCTTCAACGCGCCGGATCGGCAATCTCGCTCTCGTCTGGCGCCATGCAAAGCGATACCCAGCGCAGATCGCTGCCGCCTGGACGGCGCTTGCGATCACCTCAGCCGCGACGATCGCTATTCCCTACAGCTTCAAACGCGTGATTGATCGCGGTTTCGGGGCGAACACGGGCGAGGCGGTCGCCGGCGCGTTTCATTACATGCTGATGATCGTGGCCGTGCTCGCGATCGGCACGGCGGTGCGCTTCTACTTCGTGTCCTGGCTTGGCGAGCGGGTGGTGGCCGACATTCGCCGCAGCGTGCAGCGCCACCTTCTGAGCCTCAGCCCGCGCTTTTTCGAAGAGAACCGCCCCTCGGAAATCGCCAGCCGCATGACGGCGGACACAGCTCAGATCGAAATGGTGGTGGGCACCACCGTATCAGTGGCCCTGCGCAACGCCTTCACCGGCATCGGTGGCCTTGTCTATCTGTTCGCCATCTCGCCGAAGCTTGCCGGCCTGTTGTGCCTCGGCATTCCGCTGATCATCCTTCCAATCATGCTGCTTGGCCGGCGGGTGCGCAATTACTCGCGCACCTCGCAGGATCGTGTCGCCGATGTTGGCGCCATGGTCACCGAGACACTGGGGGCGATGAAGATCGTCCAGGCGTTCGGGCAGGAGCGCCGCGAGGCGGAGCGGTTCGCCGGCGCGGTGGAGGCGACCATGAGCGCGGCCGAGCGTCGTATCCTGCTTCGCGCCATCATGACCGCGATCGTGATCGGCCTCGTCTTCGGTTCGATCACGCTGGTGTTGTGGGAAGGTGCGACGGACGTGGCTGCGGGGCGGCTTTCCGGCGGTTCGATCGCTGCCTTCGTGCTGACCGGCGGTATTGTTGCCGGGGCCTTTGGCGCGTTGACGGAAGTCTATGGCGAACTGCTGCGCGGCGCCGGCGCTGCCAGCCGGTTGGCCGAACTGCTGTCGGAGAAGCCCGAGATCGCCGCACCCGCCCGCCCACGTACTCTGCCGGAGCCGGCGCGCGGTGCGGTGACGTTCGAGCATGTCGAATTCCGGTATCCGACGCGGCCCGATACCGCCGCGCTGCACGACTTCTCGCTTCAGATCGCCCCGGGAGAAACAGTGGCGCTGGTCGGGCCGTCGGGCGCGGGTAAGACGACCCTGTTCCAGCTGCTCCAGCGCTTTTACGATCCCGCCGAGGGGCGTCTTGCGATCGACGGCGTGGACCTGCGCGAGGCGGACCCAGCGGCCGTGCGCGCGCGAATCGCCATGGTGCCGCAAGAAACGGTGATCTTCGCCGCGTCCGCCCGCGACAATCTGCGTTACGGCCGATGGAAGGCCGATGACGATGCATTGTGGGCCGCCGCAGATGCAGCGAATGCCGCCAGCTTCCTTCGCGATCTGCCGGATGGCCTCGATACCTTCCTCGGCGAGGGCGGCGCGCGACTGTCAGGGGGCCAGCGTCAGCGGGTGGCGATCGCCCGCGCGCTGCTGCGTGATGCGCCGATCCTGCTGCTCGACGAGGCGACCAGCGCGCTTGATGCCGAAAGCGAGCGACTGGTGCAAGAAGCGCTCGAGCGCTTGATGGCCGATCGTACGACGCTGGTGATCGCGCATCGCCTGGCAACAGTACGCGCGGCGGACCGGATCGTGGTAATGGATGGCGGACGGATCGTCGAACAAGGCGATCACGCGGCGCTGATGGCACGCAGCGGGCTCTATGCCCGTCTTGCCAGCCTTCAGTTCAGCGAAGCGGCATAGGAGACGGAAGTGATGGCGAGCGAGTTCGACGTGATCGTCTATGGCGCAACGGGCTACACCGGGCGCCTCGTGGCGGAGTATATCGCCCACGCCTTTCCCACCGGCGTTCGCTGGGCGATGGCCGGTCGCTCGCTCAGCAAGCTGCAGGACGTGCGCGCCGAGATGGGGATCAGCGCCGACCTGCCGCTCATCACCGCCAACTCGGATGACGCCGCCTCACTGCGCGCCATGTGCGAGCGGACCACCGTGGTGATTTCCACCGTCGGCCCCTATCAGCTTTACGGCAGCGATCTGGTTGCCGCCTGTGCCGCCACCGGCACCGCCTATGTCGATCTATGTGGCGAGCCGGGCTGGATGCGCCGCATGATCGATGCGCATCATGAGGAGGCGAAGCGCACCGGCGCGCGCATCGTCTTCTCCTGCGGATTCGACTCCATTCCCTTCGACCTCGGCGTACTGACGCTGCAGGAGGCCGCGATCGCCCGTTTCGGCCGACCCGCGCCGCGAGTGAAGGGTCGCGTTCGCGTGATGAAGGGCGGCTTCTCCGGTGGCACCGCCGCCAGCCTCAAGGCGACGTTGGCCGCCGCGGCAAAGGATCCGTCGCTCGTCCCGCTGCTCGCCAGCCCGTTCGCGCTCACGCCAGGGCACAGCGGGCCGCATCAGCCGACCGGCATGATTCCGGAGTTCGACTCCACCATCAACTGCTGGGTCGCACCCTTTGTCATGGCGCCGATCAACACCAAGAACGTGCATCGAACCAATTTCCTGCTCGGCGGCCGCTACGGCGATGATTTCGTCTATGACGAGATGATGGTGGCCGGGCTGGGCGACATGGGCAAGGCAGCCGCGGAAGCCATCGCCAAGCTCAACCCGTTCGCCGGTGATAGCGGCCCCAAGCCAGGCGAGGGTCCCACCAAGGAAGAGCGCGAGAACGGTCATTACGACGTGCTCTTCATCGGCTTGATGCCGGACGGCACGCGCATCGATGCAGTGGTGACGGGGGATCGCGACCCCGGCTATGGCTCAACCAGCAAGATGCTCGCTGAAAGCGCGCTGTGTCTGGTGCAGGATGTTGCGGGTGATGGCGGCATCTGGACACCCGGTGCCCTGATGGGCCCCGCACTGCGCAGCCGACTGGAGAAGAACGCCGGCCTCACCTTCACCGCCTGCTGAGTATCGGCGGTTCGATCAAGCGTGACGCGGACTCAGATACAACTGCTCGGGGATGCTTGCCGGGCCAAGCCGACAGATTGCCGCATTTCGCCTATCACGCCATGTCTGGCGAGGGAGGGTTTCCGAGTGGCAGTGATCAGGCTCGCCTCCCGGTCACCGTCCAATTGCGATCGCACCCGCCGCTGCAAAGCCGGCCACAGCGATCGCGCCCAGCACGCGTGCCAGCTCTTCCTTGCGGAAATTGATGAGCGCACGCTCGTCCAGCCAATAGCGCCCCTCACTCTCCGTCACGACGGCGCCGAACTTCACCATTCTGGCCAGCAGCCGGCGCTCGCCGCGCGCGGTCGGCATGTAGGTAGTCGCATTCGCAGGCTTGATGGCACCGGCCCGGCGAAGGCGTTCAACGATCCGGTTCTGCGAGCGCGTCGAATAGCGCTCCGCCGCGCGCATCACGATATTCGCCACCTTACTTCCTCCGCCCCTGATGCCTGATGTTGCCCGGCCGCCCGCGCCGCTTCAGCACACGAGGCGCGCGTGCTTCGCGCTCACCGCGCCGCGCCGGGCGCGCGCCCTTACCTTCCGGCAGTTCGAAGCGCAGCGCACCTGAGACCGGATTTGAATCCGCCAGCCGGAGCTTCAAACGCTGGCCGAGCACATATTCGTCGCCACTGGTTTCGCCCACCAGACGCATGGCGGCCTCATCATAGCGGAAATACTCGCCGCCTAGGTCGCTCACCGGCATCAGACCGTCGCCACCGACCCCCTCGACCGTGGCGAAGAAGCCGAAGTTTTGTACGCCGGTGATCCGCGCATCAACGATCTCGCCCACCCGCTCGGCGAGGAAGGCCGCGACATAGCGGTCGATCGTCTCGCGCTCGGCCTCCATCGCACGGCGTTCCAGCTTGCTGATCGTCTCGCCCAGCCGTTCGAAATCCTCATCGCCGTTCAGCCCGCCCGGACCGAGACCATAGGAACTGGTCAGCGCGCGATGGACCAGCAAGTCCGCATAGCGGCGGATGGGCGAGGTGAAATGGGCGTAGGAACCGAGCGACAGGCCGAAGTGGCCGTGATTGCCAGGGCCATAATAAGCCTGAGTCTGCGTACGCAGCACCTGCTCCATCACCTGGGGACGGAAATCCGCGTCGCCTACCCGTTCGAGAATGCTATTGAAGGTTGCGGGCTTGATCACCTGCCCCAGTGCGAAGGGAATATCGAAGGTCTCGAGATAATCCTTCAGCGCTGCCAGCTTCGCGCGCGTCGGCGGCTCGTGCACGCGGTACATTACCGGCGCCTTCTTGGCCTCCAGCGCCTTGGCCGCCGCGACGTTGGCGGCGATCATATAATCTTCCACCAGCCGATGCGCGTCCAGCCGCTCGCGCGGCGCCACTGATAGCAGCCGCCCCTTTTCGTCCAGCGCGACCTGCCGCTCCGGCAGGTCGAGTCCCAGCGGCTCCCGCTTGTCGCGCGCCTGGGCCAGAGCGCTCCAGCAACCCCATAGATTATGCAGCGCCGCCCTCAGATGCTCAGGCAACGCGGCAGTGCCGGCATCCCCGTCGATCGCGGCCTGCGCATCCTCATAAGCAATGTTACTCGCGATCCGCACCACCGCGCGCGTGAAGCGCCAGGATTTCAGCGCGCCATTTTTGGTGATCTGAAGGTGGCAAGCCATGGCCGCGCGATCCTCGTCCTCCTTCAAGGAGCAGACATCAGCGGACAGCACTTCAGGCAGCATCGGCACGACCCGATCCGGGAAATAGACCGAATTGCCACGGCGTCGTGCCTCACGGTCAAGTGCGGAGCCTGCGCGCACGTAGAAGCTCACGTCCGCGATCGCGACCACCGCACGCCAGCCATCGGGATTGCCGGGATCATCATCCGGCGCGGCCCAGATCGCGTCATCATGGTCGCGCGCATCGGCGGGATCGATCGCCACGATCGGCAGGTGCGTCAGGTCCTCGCGTCCGTCCCCCAGCGGCTGACGCGCGACCCGCGCCGCCTCGTCCAGCGTCTCCTGATTGAACACATGCGGGATCTCGTGCCGATGTATCGCGATCAGCGAGAAGCTACGCGGGGCGAACGGATCGCCCAGTCGCTCCACCACCCGCGCCGTGATCCGCGGCGGGCGCCCCGCCCGTTCCGCCAGCACGAGATCGCCGGGCTGTGCCCCGCCAGCGTCTGAAACGGCATATTCGCGCCGCTCCTTCTTCTCCACGCCTTGCAGCCACAGCCGATCGCCCTCGCCGCGCAGTACGCCGATCATCTGCTCCGCCGCTGGCGCCAGCGCCTTCATCGGATGAGCGATCCAGCCGCTGCCAGCTTCTTCCGTCCGCGCCAGCACCCGCGTGCCGACGCCGATCTCCCCGCGTCGGCGCTCCCGCACCCGTACCCGCGGCGGCGGCGTCTCGGCTTCCCACTTTTCCGGCGTGGCCCAGATGTTGCCGCCGTCATCCACGTCCACGACGCGAAGCACGGTAACCTTGGGCAGCCCGCCCATCTTGTGAAAGGCGCGGCCAGGGGCGCTGTCGATCAGGCCCTCGTCGCTCATATCCTTCAACAAGGCCTTGAGGCCGATCTTCTCCTGCGCCGTCAACCCGAACGCGCGCGCGATCTCGCGCTTGCCGGCCGGGATGTCGCTGGTCGCGATGAAGTCGAGGATCTGCTGGCGGCTCGGCAGCCCGGCCTTTGGTTTGCGCATCATCGACAGATAGGGGCTTGCAGTCGCCCCGTCACCCGCCCGCTCGCCCGCAAGCGCCTAAGCGTCGATCGCCTCCTCATCCATGCGCGCCGCATTCTCCTGGATGAAGGCGAAGCGGTGCGCCGGGTTGGTGCCCATGAGCCGGTCGACCAGGTCCTTCACGCCAGCCCGCTCTTCATATTCCTGCGGCAGGGTGATGCGGATCAGGCTGCGGCTCGCAGTGTCCATCGTCGTTTCGCGCAACTGCGCCGGGTTCATTTCGCCCAGTCCCTTGAACCGGGCAACTTCCACCTTCTTGCCCTTGAACACCGTCGCTTCGATCTCGGCGCGGTGCGCATCGTCGCGCGCATACAGCGACTTGGCGCCGACTGTCAGGCGGTAGAGCGGCGGCTGCGCGAGATACAGATGCCCACGGCGAACCAGATCCGGCATCTCCTGAAAGAAGAACGTCATCAGCAGCGTCGCAATATGTGCGCCGTCGACATCCGCGTCGGTCATGATGACGACCCGCTCATACCGCAGATTGTCGGGCCTGCATTCCTTGCGGGTCCCACATCCCAGCGCCTGGATCAGATCGGCGATTTCTTGGTTCGCCAGGATCTTGGCGCTGGTCGCGCTGGCGACATTCAGGATCTTGCCGCGGATCGGCAGGATCGCCTGCGTCTTGCGATCGCGCGCCTGCTTGGCGCTGCCGCCGGCGCTATCGCCTTCCACGATGAACAGCTCCGTGCCTTCGTTGCTGTCGGTGGAACAATCTGTCAGCTTGCCTGGCAGGCGCAGCTTGCGTGAGGAGGTAGCGGTTTTGCGCTTCACCTCACGCTCGGCCTTGCGCCGCAGCCGCTCGTCCATCCGCTCCAGCACATAGCCGAGCAGCGCACGCCCACGATCCATATTCTGGCTCAGCCAGTGATCAAAATGATCACGAACGGCCTTTTCCACGAGCCCTGCGGCTTCGGGTGACGTCAGCCTGTCCTTGGTCTGTGACTGGAACTGCGGATCGCGAATGAAGACGCTGAGCATCAATTCGCTGCCGACCATCACGTCGTCCGCGGTCAGTTCCTTGGCGCGCTTGTTGTTCACCAGATCGCCAAACGATCGCAGTCCGCGCACCAGCGCCTGTCGCAGGCCCTGCTCGTGTGTGCCGCCGTCAGGCGTCGGGATGGTGTTGCAGTACCAGCTGTAGCTGCCGTCTGACCACAGAGGCCAGGCAACCGCCCATTCGACCCGCCCCGCCTCGTCGTGGAACTCCTGCGACCCGGAGAAGAAGTCAGCCGTCGCACACTCGCGGCCACCGACCTGTTCGCGCAGGTGATCGGCAAGCCCACCGGGGAACTGAAAAACGGCTTCCGCCGGCGTATCGTCGCTGATCAGCTCCG
Organism: Sphingomonas sp. CCH5-D11; assembly: GCF_001557395.1. Lineage (NCBI taxonomy): Bacteria > Pseudomonadati > Pseudomonadota > Alphaproteobacteria > Sphingomonadales > Sphingomonadaceae > Sphingomonas > Sphingomonas sp. CCH5-D11. The sequence goes on from NZ_LSKH01000081.1 coordinate 86,361, forward strand.
GCGCGCATTTCCACCGGATCTCGACCCCGGCGAACAAATAGGCCTTTGATCGCGCCAGTCGATATAGGCGTGCAGGCTTGAACAGGAGGTCCGGGCCGAAAATCTCCGTATCCGGCACAAAACTCACCAAAGTGCCTCGGCGATTGGGCGCTGCGCCTACCGTTTCCAGCCTGCCAAGCGTCTTTCCCTGGCTGAACTTCTGCCGGTAGAGTTGGCGATCACGCGCGACTTCCACCACCGTGTCGGAGGAAAGCGCATTCACGACGGAGATGCCCACGCCGTGCAGACCGCCGCTGGTTGCATAGGCCTTGCCGGTGAATTTGCCGCCGGAATGCAGGGTGGAAAGGATCACCTCCAGCGCGCTCTTGTCCGGGAACTTCGGGTGCGGATCGACCGGGATACCGCGGCCATTGTCCACGATCGTCAATCGGTTACCGGCTGAAAGCGTGACTTCGATGCGGGTGGCATGGCCCGCCACTGCCTCGTCCATGGCATTGTCCAGCACCTCGGCCGCGAGGTGATGCAGCGCGCGCTCGTCGGTGCCGCCGACATACATGCCCGGCCGCCGTCGCACCGGCTCCAGCCCCTCAAGCACCTCGATGGAAGATGCGTCGTAATCGGCGGAAGTCACTGGAGCGCGGAACAGATCTGGATCAGCCATACCCCCATATAGCAGCGCACCGCCGCATCGCGAGGTATTGAATGCCGCCCATGTGAGCGCGACGCCGCCCCACACCTAGCGCCCGACACCACTTACAAAAAAAGCCACACCAAACCCCCGGTCTGGTGTGGCCTGATCTGCAATCAGAATTCGTGAGCGTCAGCGCATCCGCGGCCCGCCGAACGGAAGTGGAGCCGCACGACGATCACGCCGCGGCAACTGCGCCTGATAGGCGTGACCGCAATGTTCCACGCAATAAGGGAAACCCGGGTTCACCTTATCGCCGCAAAAGTGGAAGTCAGGCTCGCCCGGGTGTCCGAGCGGCCATTTGCACACCTTGTCGCTCAGATCGAGGAGACTGGTCTTTCCCGCGATCTCCGGTGACGGCTTCGCCGGCACGAGACGGCGCGGCGGCGCCGGCGCGATCGGCGGCTGCTGCTCACCTGGCGCCTGACGCACGAAACCGCCCGGCCCGACAGACCGAACCATGCGCTGCGACTCAGCGGGCCGCTCCGGCTCCAGCGGAGTCGTGATGGTGATCGGCTTGGGCGCCGACACCTGCGTGATCGCAGGCGGGCTTGCCGGCGCAGCAACTGGCTGCGGCGGCGCTGGGGGTGGCGGCGCAGGCGGCGGCGGAGCGCTTACCTGTTCTGCTGCGGGAGCGGGAGCGGGAGCGGGAGCAGCCGCAGATGCGGCTTTCGCCTCCGCGTCCTTCGGAACGACAGGTGACGGGCGCGACTGCAGGCCCAGGCGATGCGCCTTGCCGATCACCGCATTGCGGCTGACCCCGCCCAGCGCCTCCGCGATCTGGCTGGCAGTCTGCCCGCCTTCCCACATCTTGCGCAGTGTATCGATCCGTTCCTCGGTCCAGGACATGGGCCTTGTCGTTCCTTCACTTCTTACGCCGGTTGCAGCAAGCGGCGGCAGCGACTACGCGATCAAGCGATGAGCAGCCACCCCCCAATTGGCCAACAATCCGGCGGCCAGGACAATTCCTTGGTCAGGAACGCGCCAGGCGTCCCGTCAATTCGGAACGTCAATTGGGGCGGCCTGAAGACCTTATATGTGAAGGAGGTGCGTCGCTTCTTCAAGGTCCAGCTGCAAACGATCTGGGCGCCGGCGATCACCACGCTGCTCTATCTCGTTATATTTACCGTCGCCCTGGGCGCCCGCGGAGAGGTGCACCTTGGCGGAGCGATGGTTCCCTTCGCCGACTTTGTGGCTCCTGGTCTCATCGTCATGGGCATGCTGAACAATGCCTTTGCGAATGCCAGTTTTTCGCTGCTCGTCGGCAAGATCCAGGGCACGATCGTCGATTATCTGATGCCTCCGCTGTCCACGGCCGAACTGCTGGTGGCGCTTACCGGCGGAGCGGTGACGCGTGCGTTCCTGGTTGGGCTGACGGTGTGGCTCGCGATGGCGCTCTGGCCGGGCGTAAACGTCGTCCCCGCCCATCTCGTTGCCGTCATCTGGTTTGGTCTGCTTGGCTCCGTCTTCCTGGCGCTGATCGGTGTGCTCACCTCGATTTGGGCGGAGAAGTTCGACCACGCAGCCGCTGTGACGAATTTCGTCGTTGCGCCGCTAACCTTGCTGTCGGGTACCTTCTATTCGGTGGATCGACTGTCGCCAGTGTTCCAGGCGATCAGCCATGCCAATCCTTTTTTCTACATCATCTCGGGCTTCCGCTATGGCTTTCTCGGCATCGCGGACTCACCCGTCGTCCTCGGCAGCGCAGTGGTGCTCGCGCTCGACGTCGCGCTTGGCGTTCTATGCTATGTGCTGTTGCGTCGCGGGTGGCGCCTGAAGAATTAAGGTGCCATCGCCGGCGGTGCGGCCGGCCTGGTCAAAACCCGTCCGGCATCGTCACAGGGCCGACGACACGCACATACTCGCGGATCGCATACCGATCGGTCATGCCGGCGATGTAATCCGCGATATGTCGGCTGAAGCCAGGCTCCTCGTTCGGGAGGCTTGCACGCCATTCTAGCGGCAGGGTCCCGGGGTCATCATGAAAGGCCGCGAACAGGCCGGCCACGATCTGATGCGCCGCCGCCGCAGCCTCTAGCTGCTTGGGATGGTGATAAAGGTTCGCGTACATAAAGCGTTTCAGGTCGCGCTCCGCGATGCGCATCGCATCCGAGAAAGCCACCAAGGCCTGACCGGCGTTGCGAACGTCACAAACCGTGCGCACCTTCGACCAAGCGATACGGCGCCTGGTCTCCTCAAGCAGATCGTTCACCATCACGCCAATCTGGCTGCGGACGAGCTCCCTCGCCTGACGTCGCTCGCTGACGTCGGGAAACAAGCTTCGCACACGATCCCAACCCTCGCAAACAAGCGGAACCGTGAGCAATTGATCGACGCACAGGAGCCCGGCTCGCAATCCATCGTCGATGTCGTGATTGTCGTAGGCGATATCATCGGCGAGCGCTGCAACCTGCGCTTCCAGGCTGGCGTAGGTGCCTAGCTCCAGCTCCGCTTCGCAATCAGCCTCCGCCAAGGCCCAGCCAGGATGACGTGCGGGGCCGTTGTGCTTGGCCAGCCCCTCCAGCGTCTCCCAGGTCAGGTTCAAGCCGTCGAAGCGCGGATAGGCGCGCTCGATGCGCATCAACGTCCGCAGCGTATGGCCGTTATGGTCGAAGCCGCCCGCCCCGGCCATGGCAGCTTTCAGTGCATCTTCGCCGGCGTGACCGAAGGGGGGATGGCCAATATCGTGGGCCAGGCACAGCGCTTCCGTCAGATCCTCATTCAAACCGAGCGTGCGCGCGATTGTTCGCCCGATCTGCGCAACTTCAAGGCTGTGGGTCAGCCTGACACGAAAATGGTCGCCGTCCGGGGCGAGAAACACCTGTGTCTTGTGCCTGAGGCGACGAAAGGCGATCGAGTGAATGATGCGGTCGCGGTCGCGCTGGTAAGCGTCGCGCGGACCACGCTCGCCTTGCCCACCGGACTTGCTTTGTTCTTCGTAGAGGCGACCTTTGCTATGCGCCGGGACAGAAGCCCAAGGCGCAAGCGTCGTCACTTTGCCGGCAACCTCACCATCTTCTGCCCGCTCTCACTGGTGAATGAGAACGCGGAAATCCCTTGCTTGGAGAGCGTGTTGATGAACTCGCGCGCTTCCCCATCAGTCTTGAACGGACCCGTCACCAGCCGGTTCGTAAACCGAAGAGGCGTCGTATAGGCGGCCTTGCCCTTCAACGCCGGCGCCTTGTCCTGAGCGGCGGCCCAAGCTTTGGGAAGATCTTCCTTGTTCGCACCGCCAGCGACCTGCACCCAAATCCGCGACGGATCCGCCTTGGCGGCTTTGGCAGCCTCAGCCGCTTTCTTCGCCTCGGCGGCCTTTTTCTCGTCAGCCTGCTTCTTGGCGGCAGCTGCTTTCGCATCGGCAGCCTTGCGCTTCGGATCGACCGACGATCTTTCCTGTTCGCTGCCGGACTTGCTGTCGCGAGCGGCGTTTGAGGCCAGCTTGGTGCCGCCAGCCTTGGGCTCGGGCTTGTTCTGAGCAGCAACGGTCTCGGTTGACGAAGCCCGGCGCGCGCGAGTCGCTTCTTCGACTCTCTCCTGCTGAGCGAGCCGCTCCGCCTCGGCCGCCTTGCGCGCCGTTTCTGCCGCGGCGATGCTACTCGCCGTGGCGACCGTTCCGCCGGAGCTCGGCACGTTCGCTGCTGACGGCTGGGTCATCGGCTCTGGCTGACGAATGGGCGCCACACCCAATTCGGCGCCCGGGATGGAGATGCCGGCCATGATCCGGGCCAGAATCGTATCTTCGGTGAGCGCTGGCCCTGACGATCCGGTCTTTGCCGTCGGCGAAGAGGACACCACCTCCGTTCGCGGAGCGACACTGGGGTTTGCCGATGATGGCACCACAGACCCGACGTTTGAAGCAGTCGCGGCGGCGATCGAGGTTGCGGGCGCGGAACCCGTGGCTTGCGCGGCCGACAGCGGCACGGCGGCGGCGGGCGTCGATGATGCTGCAGTCGGCGCGGGCGGGTTGGCCAATTCACGTACTGCGGCCAGTGTATCGCCAGCCGGCTTGCCCATCCCATCCTGCGCGCGGGATTGGGCAAGACCCGCCGATGGAAGCGGGGTTCCAACCCGCGAAGATGCCGACGGCGCGCTAGCTGTGCTGACCGGCGCCGCGCCGCCCGTCCGAGTGGCCGTATGATCTGCCGCCCGAGGGACGGACTGCACCACCGCCTTGGGCGGAGCGAAAGCAACACCGGCATAGCGGGGTGGCTGAAACGCGGTTGGCTCGTTTACCGGCTGTCGCACGGCAGTCGCCATCGGCGGCTGGCCAACAGCGGTTGCAACAGGCGGCTGTGGCACCACCGGCGCGGTGACGGCAGCGGCCGTGCGCGTGTCACTCCGGCCCGCCCGGCGCGCCCGCTGCTCGGCACGTGCTGCCTCGCGCCGCCTGCTCGCCTCGCTCCGCGCGCTTCCGCGATCTGCAGCCGGAGGTGGCGCGCTGGGCGTAGCGACGGCGGCGGTCTGAACCGGGCGGTCCGGCTCGGGTGCCAAGGGTGGCAAGGCGGGAACCATCCGTGCGTCGGCAAGCCGCTGCGGCGTGGGGCGCAGCTCGCCGAAATGAACGGCGAAGGCCCGATCTGCCGCCGGCAAGGTCGCGAGCCGGGTAAAGAAGGGGGCGAGCGCGGCACCCATTCCCTGTGGCATCATCGTGCCGGCTATCTTCTGCGCGCCCGGCACGTCACCCGTCATCGCGAGTACGAATGCTCGGACCCGCCAGGCGCTGCGATCATTGCCGCGCACCTGATCGTCGATGATCTCGAGCGCCTCTTTTTGCTTGCCGGAAATCCCGAGAGAAAGGGCGTAGCGACGCTGCACCTCTTCCGTCCCGCCCGACCGCAACGCCACACGATAATCGCGCTGGGCGCGCTCCTGTTCGCCGATCAGATCATAGGCCAGGCCACGATCACCGGCGAAGGTACGCGGGTCGAGTCCGTATCCGACCGCCTGATCGAAGTAGCGCAGCGCCTCACCGGGGCGCTCCTGGGTCACAAGGATGCGCGCCATCCCCGCCTTGACCCTGCCATTCATGGGATCGACGTTCTCGGCGCGCTTCAACAGGGAAGCGGCAGCATTAACGTCACCAAGCTTGAGTGACAGCTCGGCAGCCTCGATCAAGGCGGCAAGATCGCGCGGATTGGCGCCAAGCCGCCGCATCGCACCCGCAAGCGCATCAGCGTCCGGCGTCGGACGCGGCACCATTGGCGCTTGCTGGCCAGGATAGCTCTGCGCGAATGCGCCCGACGCACCGACAAGCGCGGCCGCAAGGATCAAGGGACGGGCGATCAACATGGATGTTCGCGTTAAGACGAGGCGGGATTAACCAGCAATGATCATGGCGCGCCGACGCGCCGAGCCGCACGCGGCGGCCGACGAACGCCGGCCGCCGTCGCTCACCTCTTGCTTACTGATTGTTCTGACGGTGCAAAAAACGAGGGATGTCGAGTGCATCCTTGTTTTCTTCTTCCGCACCACGCTGTGCTCCGCGGGAGGCATTCTGCATCCGTTCGAACAGCGTGCCGCCAAGCTTCACGCGCGGCTGCGGAGGCACCTCGGCGCCGCCCTCCCCACCCGACAGCCAGCGGCGCCGGGGTGCTTCGGCAGACTCGTCGTCGCCAAAAACCCGCGGCTCTTCCGGCTGTGCCGGCTTGGAAGCCGCGTTTGCCGATTGCGGTGCCGGCACCATCGTGTCGCTGCCGAGCAGCAGCTCGTCGCCCGGCGCTTCCTCGACTTCACGCGCGACAGCCGTCGGCTGAACGCTCGGCGCGGCGCCGGGAGCAGGCACACCGGCGGACATCGCGCCGGCTGCCGCGCCCGTGGGCTGCGGGCTGGGCACGGGTGTCGCCGGCGCAGCCGGCGCCGGTGCGGCGGCAGGTGCGGGAGCTGCAGGCGCGGCTTCGACGCGGCGGGGCGCGGAGAAGCTGAAGGCGCGAGCAGGTTCGGCGGCGGGTGCCTCCGTACGCTCCACGGCCTCTATACCCGTTGCCACCACCGACACACGAATGCGTCCTTCCAGCTCCGGATTGAACGCGGAGCCCCAGATGATGTTGGCTTCCGGATCGACCAGCTCGCGAATGTGATTTGCGGCTTCGTCCACCTCGAGCAGGCGCATGTCCTCGCCGCCGGTGATGGAGATGATCACACCCTTCGCGCCCTGCATGGATACGCCATCAAGCAACGGATTCGCGATCGCCTTCTGAGCCGCGATCAGCGCACGGTCATCGCCGTCCGCCTCACCCGTGCCCATCATGGCCTTGCCCATCTCCTGCATCACCGAACGCACGTCGGCGAAATCAAGATTGATGAGACCCGGCATGACCATCAGGTCGGTGATGCCGCGGACACCCTGCTGCAGCACTTCGTCGGCGAGCTCGAACGCCTGCTTGAACGTGGTGTTGGCGTTGGCGATCAGGAAAAGGTTCTGGTTCGGAATAACGATCAGCGTGTCGACGAACTTCTGCAGTTCCTCGATGCCCTGCTCGGCCGAATTACCGCGGCGCTTGCCTTCGAAAGCGAACGGCTTCGTCACCACGCCAACGGTCAGGATGCCCATGTCGCGCGCGGCCTTGGCGATGACCGGTGCGGCGCCCGTACCGGTGCCGCCGCCCATGCCCGCCGCGATGAAGCACATGTGTGCGCCTTCAAGCAGCTTGGATACCTGATCGATGGTTTCCTCGGCCGCCGCGCGACCGATCTCCGGACGACTGCCAGCGCCCAGACCCTGGGTGATCTTCGCACCCAGCTGAATCTTCTGGGGCGCGATCGACTGCTTCAGCGCCTGCGCATCAGTGTTGGCGACGAGAAACTCGACGCCCTGCACGTCCGCCCGCATCATGTTGGCGATTGCGTTGCCGCCAGCACCGCCGACGCCGATCACCGCAATCTTCGGGGTAAGTTCGTCAACGTCCGGCGCAATGAATTCGATGCCCATCGCCAATTTACTCCGTCATTTCGGGCACGAAACACTGGCCCGCCATCGCCATTAAACTTAGTGCAACATTGAAACGCCCGGTGCCAGCCGAAAAGCGGCTCCACCCGATCAATAATTTGCCTTCGCCGCCTGAAACAAACGCCTGAGCGCGGTCAGACCCTTTTGTCGCACGACCATCTGCTGCTGCGGCACCAGACCGCGAAGATCCACCGGATCGGACGCGGCAAAAAAGGCAAGTCCCGCCAGTGTCGCAAAGCCGGGTCCGCCGTGCGCGTCGGGAAGCCCCGTCAGCCCGCGCGGCCGACCGACCCGAACGGATCGCCCGAGCACCTGCTGCGCATAGTCCGCGATGCCCTTCAACTCTGCACCGCCGCCCGTCAACACTACCTGACGGCCGACCGCGCCTTCGAACTTCAGCTCCTGCAGCGCCACTTGCACTTCATTGATCAGATGCTCCAGCCGAGTGCGGATCACGCTGATCAACGCCGCCTTTGTGATCTGCATGGGATCGGCATCGTCGTCCGCCCGCCCCGGACGGATCGCGATCATCTCGTGATTGTCGCGCGGTGACGCATTCGCCGAACCGTGGAAGCACTTCATCCGTTCGGCCTGGCCCCGAGTAGTGCCGAATGCGGACGCAATGTCATCCGTGATGTCGCACGAGCCGATCGGAATGGATTTCAGACCGACAAGCATGCCGCCGGCAAAAAGGGACACGTTGGTGATGCCAGCGCCAATCTCCACGAGTGCGACGCCGAGATCGCGCTCCTCCTCACTGAGGCAGGCCAGTCCCGTCGCAACCGGCGACGCGATGATCGACTTTACCTCCAGATGGGCAGAACGAACCGTCAGGTCGAGGTTGCGAACCGGCGAACCGTCAGCGGCGATCACATGAATGTGAACGCCCAGCCGGTCGGCATGGAGACCCAGTGGCTTCTTCACGCCCGTCAGCCCGTCGAGTGTGTAAAGCGCCGGCTGCGCATGCAGCACCATGCGTCCCTGCGGATCGATGGCCTGGCGCCCTTCCTGCAGCAATGCATCAATATCCTGCTGCTCGATACGATGGCCGTTCAATTCGACTTCAATGAAGGCTTCGTCGCTGACCAGCCCACCGGCAGAAAAGCCTGCCCAGACATTCTCGATGTTGAAGCCAGCAATCCGCTCGGCCTGAGCCACTGCCTCGCGCACGGCCAGTTCGGTGAGCGCCATGTCGGCGATATAGCCGCGCTTCACGCCCTTTGATTCGCGCTGGCCCGTTCCCAGCACGATCAACTCGCCGCCATCGCCCCGCTGCGCGATCATCGCAGACACCTTGGACGTGCCGATATCCAGCGCGGTGATGATTCCTTCCGGTGCTGCCTTTGCCATGCCCCTGTTCCCTGTTCCTGCCCCGTGCGCCGTCTCAGACTTCGTCTATTCTCGCAAAGCGAGCACTTTGCGTCGCCGCTCCCGCCCCAGTCGCCGGGACCGCTTGCTCCATGTCCGCGCCCGGCTTGCGCGCCACCAGCTTGGCAGGATCGCGCATGTCGAAGCGCAGCCATCCCTTTCCAAGCAGCGAACGGGCGCCGTCGAGCTCCGCAAACTTGACCAAAGCTGCGGCAGCATTGTCCTGTGGCAGAGCCAATGTCTCGCCCGTGTCGAACGTGATGTCCCAGCGGCGGTTGCCCACCCAGGCGGCCGCCTTGATCCGCGGCTTCAGTGCCGGCGCAGCGGCCAGCAGCCGTTGGTACGCGGCCTCCTGCCGATCAGCGCCCGGACCGATAACCAGTGGCAGATTGGGCATGCGGCTGGGGTCGACTGGCTCCAGCGGCACGCCCTTCGCGTCAATCAGCGTCAACGCACCGCCATTCTGCCAGATCGCCGCTGGCTCACGCTCCACGATATGGATGAGCAGCCGATCCGGAAGACGACGCGACACATAGGCATCGGCGATCCAGCCATAAGCCAGAAGACGCTGGCGGATCAGTTCGAGATCCACCCGCAGCATGGCCTTGGGCTGTTCCTCCAGCGCAACGGCGTACACGGTCTCACGGTTCATCCGCTTGATGCCCGTGATATCGACCTGTTCGACACGCAGCCCGATCTGCCCGGTCGTGTCCGCAAGAGCCGTACCGATCGCCGCTGGAACGCCGAGCCAGGATGCCGTGCCGAGCACCACCGCCCCGCCGATGCCAAGGATCGACCAGGTAACCGCACGGCGAACCGCCGCCTCACTGACTGGCATTGCCGCAAGCAGGCGATCACCCAGCGACTTCTTCGGTGCCGTGCGGCGCACCGTCGGTCGCCGCTGCGGCGCGCCACGGGCTACTGAGCGGCTCATTTGTCGTCCCTCAGCGCTTCATCGACGATCGCCTGAACCAGTTCGGGATAGGTGATGCCCAGATGCCGGGCTTGTTCGGGAACAAGGCTAAGCGGAGTCATGCCGGGCTGCGTATTCACCTCCAGAAGAAAGAGCCCCTCGACGCCTCGCTCATCGTCCCACCGGAAGTCGGCTCGACTGCTTCCCTTGCAGCCAAGCAGCTGATGCGCCCGCAACGCCAGCGTCTTGCACGCTTCCGCGATGTCGTCCGGGATGGGCGCTGGGAAAATGTGGTCAGTCAGGCCATCAGTATATTTCGCGTCATAGTCGTACCAGCCCGATTTGGGACGAAGCTCCGTGACGCCCAGCGCTCGGTCACCCAGCACCGCAGTCGTCAGCTCGCGGCCACGCACATACGGCTCGGCGAGAAGCTGGTCGAACTCCTGCCAAGGCCCTGCCGCGTCCTTGTTGATCGGATTGCCGTAATTGCCTTCATCGGTAACGATCGCGACGCCGACCGACGACCCCTCGTTCACCGGCTTCAGCACATAGGGACGCGCCAGCGGATCGCCCTTGTACAGATCCTGCGTGCTGACAATCCGCCCGCCGGGCATGGGTATGCCGTGCGGCACCAACGCTTGCTTCGTCAGCACCTTGTCGATGGCGATCACCGAGGTTGCGAGCCCGCTATGAGTGTAGCGCAGGCCCATGATGTCCATCAGCCCCTGGATCGAGCCGTCCTCACCGGGGGTGCCGTGCAGGGCATTAAAGACGAGGTCTGGCTCCGCAGCGGCGAGCTTGGCCGCAATGTCGCGGTCCATGTCGATCCGAGTGACGCGGTGTCCCAAGGACTCCAGCGCATCCGCGATCCCGGCTCCGGATGAAAGCGACACGGCGCGTTCGGCCGACCAGCCGCCCATCAGGACGACAATGTGAAGCGCGCTCGCCTGCTCAGCCACGCTCACCTCCAAGGATTGCGACCGGCGCAAGGACAAGCAGGCCGCACGGGATCTCGTCAGCGCAAGCTGCAACCACGCGCCGGCAAACCGTGGCAGCTGTTGCAACGCGGATCACGAGGCAACTCCCACGCGCTGGATCTCCCACTCAAGCGTCACCCCGCTTTTCTCCTTCACGCGCGATCGCACGTCTTCGCCCAGTGCTTCGATGTCCGCGCTCGTCGCGCTGCCGAGATTAAGCAGAAAGTTCGTGTGCTTCTCGCTGACCTGCGCATCGCCGCGGCGAAGCCCGCGGCATCCTGCTTGGTCGACCAGCTCCCAGGCCTTGTGGCCGGGCGGGTTCTTGAACGTCGACCCGCCCGTCTTGGAGCGCAGCGGTTGAGACGCTTCCCGACTGGCAGCGATACGATCCATTTCCGCCTTTATGGCATCGGGCTCGCCCGGCCGACCGCGGAACGTGGCGCTTACGACGATCGCGTCCGCCGGCAGCTCGGAGTGTCGGTACGTGTAGCCGAGCGCGTCTGCCGAAAGCTTCCGCATTTCGCCGTTGCGAAGGACAACGGTGCACTCGACCAACACGTCGGCCGTCTCGCTGCCATAGGCACCGCCATTCATGCGGACGAACCCACCCACGGTGCCTGGGATGGAGCGCAGAAACTCAACGCCGGCAATACCCGCGTCACGCGCAGCGGACGATACAAGGATGCCGCTCGCGCCGCCTTCGCAGCGGAGCGTCGTCGAATCAAGCCGTTCAACGGTGGCGAATGGTTTGCCGAGCCGCACCACAACGCCTGGCACGCCGCCATCCCGCACGATGAGGTTCGAACCCAAGCCAAGCGCCATTACGGGGATGGACGGATCCAGACGCTCCAAGAATCCAGAAAGATCATCCGCATCGGCCGGCTCAAACAGCCATTGCGCCACGCCACCCGACTTGAACCAAACCAACGGCGCGAGCGGCGCCGCCGTCGTCAAGCGACCGCGAGTGGAAGGAACGGCCACTGCGTTCATCGGTGCGCCTCGATGGCAGGCGCCAGGCCCGCAGCCCATTTCGTGATGTCGCCCGCTCCCAGGCAGACGATCTGGTCCTGCGCCCGAACGTCCCTGGCCAGCGCTGCAGCGAGTTCGTCCGCACTTCCCACCGATGCCACCGAACGATGCCCGCGGCGCTTCAGCCCCTCAACCAACGCGTCGGCGTCGACCCCTGGCACCGGAGCCTCGCCCGCCGCGTAAACGGGGGTCACAAACACCTGATCCGCGTCGTTAAAGGCGCCCTGGAAATCATCCATCAGATTGCCCAGGCGCGAATAGCGATGCGGCTGGACGACGGCGATAACGCGTCCTTGCGCCGACTCCCGCGCCGCGGCCAGCACGGCGCGGATCTCGACCGGATGGTGGCCATAATCGTCGATGATCACGGCACCCGCAACTTCCCCGACCTTGGTGAAGCGCCGCTTAACCCCGCCAAACTTCTGAAAGCCCTGCTGGATCGTCGCGTCATCGATGCCGAGTTCCAACGCCACGCCGATCGCGGCCAGGGCGTTCTGCACATTGTGCCGCCCGGGCATCGGCAGATCGATATTCTCGATCGAGCGAACCGTTCCGTCCCGATGACGGATAAGCGCCTCGAAACGGTTGCCGCCCGGATAGGGCGCAACGTTGACGCCGCGCACGTCAGCACTGGCGGCAAAGCCGTAGGTGACGATCCGACGGTCGCGAACGCGCGGGATCAGCGCCTGCACCTCCGGATGATCGAGGCACAGCAATGCCGCACCATAGAAGGGTACGTTCTCAACGAACTCGACATAGGCATCCTTCGCCTTTTCGAAGCTGCCGTAATGGTCGAGGTGCTCGGGATCGATGTTGGTGACGACGGCGATCGTCCCATCAAGGCGAAGGAAGCTGCCATCGCTTTCGTCCGCCTCCACGACCATCCAGTCGCTGTCTCCAAGGCGTGCGTTCGAGCCGTAGCTATTGATGATGCCGCCATTGATCACCGTGGGATCCACGCCGCCCGCATCGAGCAGCGCCGCCACCATCGACGTGGTCGTGGTCTTTCCGTGGGTACCCGCGACAGCAACCGTGGATTTGAGGCGCATCAGCTCGGCCAGCATCTCGGCACGCCGCACCACCGGGATCCGCTGGTTGAGGGCCGCTTCCACCTCGGGATTGCCGCGCTTCACCGCGGTGGAGATCACCACCACGGCCACGCCGTCGACGTTCGAGGCGTCATGCCCGATCGTCACCTTGATGCCGCGTGCGCGCAGGCCCTCAACGACATAGCCCTCCGCCACGTCCGAGCCCTGCACGCTATAGCCAAGGTTGTGCATCACCTCGGCGATGCCCGACATTCCGATGCCGCCAATGCCGACGAAGTGGATCGTGCCGATATCCGTCGCGACGCCCCTCACGCAAAGGCCTCCTTCGGCTTGGACACGCCCACCGGCAGCTTCGCAACGGGCGCATCGAGACTTTCGACCAGATCGGCCAAGTCGCGTGCCGCTTCGGGCTTTCCGCAGGCGCGAGCGCGGCCGGCCGCATTCTCGAGCGCCGCGGGATCAAGCCCCAGTTTCTGCATCTGCTTGGCAAGCTCGCTGGGAGTAAAGGCGGTCTGAGGGATCGTGCGCGCACCACCCGCGGCCGTAATCTCGCGCGCATTGGCCGTTTGGTGATCGTCCGTGGCCCCGGGCAGCGGCACCAGGATCGCCGGTCGGCCAGCTGCCGTCAGCTCGGATATGGTCGACGCGCCCGCCCTTGCGATCACAAGGTGCGCCCATCCGAGTTGCTCAGGCAGATCGGGCAAGTAGGTCGCGAGATCGGCAGCAATCTCGAGCTCCGCATATTTGGCCCGCGCCGCATCGATGTCTTCGATGCGCGCCTGATGCGTCACCTGCAGCCTCCGCCGAAACGCGATCGGCAGCATAGCGAGACCCTCCGGCACTACCTTCGACAGGATGTTGGCGCCCTGCGAACCGCCGGTAACCAGAACGCGGAAGATGCCGTCTTCCTCCAGCAGCGGATAAGGTCGGGCACGCAGCGCCAGCACGGCGTCCCGAACGGGATTGCCGACATGGTGGGCCTTTCCGACGTGCTTCTGCTTCAGCCGCTCGGTCTGGGCATAGGAAGTGGCGATTGCGTCCACGCGCCCCGCCACCAACCGGTTGACCCGCCCGAGAACGGCATTCTGCTCATGCACGGCCGTCGGGATCTTTTCCGCGAAAGCGGCCGCCAGCGCGGGGAATGCCGGATAGCCGCCAAAGCCGATCACGGCCGCCGGCTTGAACGTACGATACAGTTCACGCGCCATCGCACGGCCGCGCCACATCTCACGCGCGGCCCGCGTCCAGCCGAGCGGACCGCCTGCCAGCCGACCGGCCGGAAGGACATGGGTCTGCACGCCATCGAACAATCCGGGAAAACGGACGCCGCGCTCGTCACTGACCAACGCAACCCGATGACCCCGGCGCATCAACTCTTCCGCCAGGGCGGCCGCCGGAACCATGTGCCCACCGGTCCCGCCCGCGGCGAGCACAAAATGCCGAGCGCGGCTCATGCGGCGCTCCCCCAGCGGGCAACATAGGGGCTGCGCAACAGGAACGGATTGCGGCGCGTGAAGGTAAGCAAAAGGCCCATGCCGATCGACAACGCGATCATCGACGAACCACCATAACTGATGAACGGCAAAGTCATCCCCTTGGACGGCGCCAGACCCGTGTTCACGGCCATCGAAATCAGCGCCTGCAACCCGAACTGCGTTGCCAGCCCCGAAGCCGCCAGCAACTTGAAGCTATCCTGCTCGTCCAGCATCTTCACGTAAACACGCGCGACAATGGCAAGAAACAGCACGGCGATCACCATACAGGCGATCAGGCCGAACTCCTCCCCGATGACGGAGAAAATGTAATCGGTATGCGCCTCCGGCAAACCGAACTTCGATGTTCCGGCGCCCGGCCCGGTTCCCGTCCAGCCCCCCGAGGTGAGCGTGCGGTGCGCCGCATCCGTCTGGAAATGCGCGCCTTCCGCTTCGTTCGGATCGCGAAAGAGGAAGCTGTCGATGCGGGTGCGCGCGGTGCCATAGAACATATAAGCGGCGCCCACTCCGATCGGCGCCATGGCGAAGAAGGCTGCCAGCGTCTTGGTCGGCGTACCAGCGATCACCAGCAGGGCCATCCAGACAAGACCGAACACCATGGTCTGCCCGAAATCGGGTTGAAGCATCAGCAACGCCCCGACTGTGGCCGTCATGCCGAAGGTGATCGCAGTGAGCGGCAGCCCTTCTTCCTTGGTGCGCAATGACAGCAGCCACGCAACGGTAACGATGAAGCACGGTTTCAGGAACTCGGAGGGCTGAAACTGCGACACGCCGATGCCCAGCCAGCGCTTGGCCCCGTTCACCTCCACGCCGATGCCCGGGATCAGCACCAGCAGGAGCATGAAACCGAACAGGCCCGCCCCGATGACGGCGGCGCGGCGCGCGAGGTTCACCGGAAGCATCGAGATGCCGATCAGCACGGGCAGCGACACGGCAACCCACATCACCTGCCGCCAGAAGTAATAGAGTGGCGGAAGCTTCAGCTGCTCACCCGAATAACGCATTGCCGTTGCCGGCGATGCTGCCGCCACCGATAGGAGGCCCACTGCGATCAGGGCGAATGTCAGCAGCAGCAGCACACGATCCGTGTCCCAGAACCAAGTGCCGAGTGGCGAGCGATCGCCACGACCGCCCCGGTCCTTGAGGCGCCCGCGCAGACCCTGAGTGGTCGCGTGATCCGTCAAGACAGTTCCCCCACTGCTTCGCGAAACGCCTGCCCGCGATGCTCATAATCGCGGAACTGATCGAACGAAGCTGCCGCCGGAGACAGAAGGACGACATCGCCGGGCCGTGCCTGCCGAGCCGCACTCTCCACCGCCGCCGCCAGCGTGCCCGATTCCTCTACCGCCACCTGTTCCGCCAGCACTCGAGCGAACACCGGCCCGGCAGCGCCAATGGTATAGGCGCGCACGACATGGGCGAGGTGCGGCAGGCAGGCATCCAGATCATCGCCCTTCGCCTTGCCCCCGACGATCCAGTGCACACGATCAAACGCCGCAAGCGCAGGCGCGGCGCTTTCCGGGTTCGTCGCCTTGCTGTCGTTGATGAACGCCACCCCGTTCACCTCTGCCACCTTTTCCATTCGGTGTGGCAGGCCGGTGAAGCTTTCCAGCCCGCGATCGATCGCCTGCGCGTCCACGCCAAGCGCACGAACGGCGGCAATGGCGGCGAGCGCGTTCTGGGCGTTGTGAGGTCCCTGTAGCGAGGGCCAGCGGGACTGATCCATGCAGACGCCGGGCGCGATCTTGGTGAGATGTTCGCCGCGCGCAGACAAGGAGCGGGCGATCTGCGCGGAGGATGCATCCCCGATCCCGATCACCGCATCGTGCGTTGCCGACTGCATGGCGAACAGCCTTGCCTTTGACGCAGCATAGGCTTCGAAGCCGTCGTAGCGATCGAGATGATCGGGGGTGATGTTGAGCAGCACGGCAACGTCGCAATCCAGCCCGTGCGTAAGATCAATCTGGTAGCTCGAAAGCTCCAGCACATAGACGCCGATGCCCTTGTCGTTCGGGAGCAGGGGCTCCTGACCAAGGATGGGAAGGCCGATGTTTCCGCCCATGCGCACGGGGCGGCCCGACGCTTCCGCGATGTGCGCGATCAGCGCCGTCGTCGTCGACTTTCCGTTGGTGCCGGTAATACCGATCACCTTGTGAGGCGGGAGATGCGCCCGGGCCTCGGCGAACAGCTCGATGTCGCCGATGATCGGCACGCCCGCCGCGCGCGCCTGCGCGGCGATCGGATGGGTGTTCAACGGAACGCCCGGCGAGACGACCAGGCCTGCAGCGCCGCCGAGATCCAGCGTGGCGATGTCGTGTATGATGACGCCGTCGATCCCCTCCGCCCGCTCCCGCGCGGCGGGATCGCTATCCCAGGCGACCACATGCGCACCGGCCGCGGCAAGCGCGCGCGTCGTTGCCAGGCCGGAGCGTGCCAGCCCCAGCACGGCATAGCGTTTGCCGGCCCAGGCGGGAGAGATGATCACCGCAGCTTCAACGTCGACAGGCCGGCGAGCGCCAGCACCAGGCTGATGATCCAGAAACGGATCACCACCGTCGGCTCGCTCCAGCCAAGCTGCTCGAAATGGTGGTGGATCGGCGCCATGCGGAACACGCGCTTGCCGGTGCGCTTGTACCAGAACACCTGGATGATGACGCTCATGGCCTCTACCACGAACAGGCCACCGATGATGCCAAGAACGATTTCATGGTGCGCCACAACCGCGATGGTGCCCAAAGCCCCGCCCAGTGCGAGGCTGCCTGTATCGCCCATGAAGACGGCGGCCGGCGGAGCATTATACCACAAGAACGCGAGGCCCGCGCCGATCATGGCGCCGCAGAAGATCGCCAGGTCCCCGGCCCGGCCCACATGCGGGATACCGAGATAATCGGCGAACTTCACGTTGCCGGCCAGATACACGATCAGCATAAACGCCACCGATGCGATGATCACCGGCATCGTCGCCAGGCCATCCAAGCCATCGGTCAGGTTCACAGCATTGCCAAAGGCGACGATCGTGAAGGCGGCAAAGACCGGGAAGAACCAGCCGAGCTCCAGATAGACCTGGTTCGTGAACGGCAGATAGAGCCCCGTCCCGTTCTCATAGCTGATGATCCAAGCGGCAACGCCAGCGATGGCAAATTCCAGCAGGAGACGAACCCGCCCCGGCACGCCCGCCGTGCTGGCCTTGCGCACCTTGTCGTAATCATCGAGGAACCCGATCGCGCCGAAACCCAGGGTGACGAAAAGGCACGCCCAGACGAACGGATTGCGCAAATCCATCCAAATCAGGATCGACAGCGCCAGACTGGTGAGGATCATCAGCCCGCCCATCGTTGGCGTTCCACGCTTCGCCAGATGCGTCTGCGGGCCGTCCGCGCGGATCGGCTGCCCCTTGCCTTGGCGGACCCGCAACCACCCGATGAACTTGGGGCCGATGATCAGGCCGATGAACAACGCCGTCGCGATCGCCCCGCCGGTGCGGAACGACAGATACCGAATAAGATTGAATATACCCGGGAAACCGAGCTGCTCGGCGATCCAGTACAACACTATGCCATGCCCCCGGCGAGCGCCGCGATCACGCGCGACAGCCCGACCCCGTTTGATCCCTTGACGAGTACCGCATCACCCGGCGCGAGCATTCCGGGAAGAACCTCCAGCGCCGCTGCGGCGGTGGGCACATGGACGAATTCAAGCCGCCCCTCAAGCGCTTGTGCAAGCGGCGTCATCGCTTCGCCGACAAGCAGCGCCACTTCGACGTGCGCCGCCTCAAGCGGCTCCTTCAATGCTGCGTGATAGACCGGGGATGAAGCGCCTAGCTCCCGCATCTCGCCCAGCACAGCGACATGCCGGCCGGGTTCGGCGGCCAAGACCGAGAGTGTCGCCGCCATGGATGCCGGATTGGCGTTATAACTTTCATCGATCACCAGCGCCTGGCCCTGCTTGACCGGCGCGACGAAGCGCGCCCCGCGGCCGGGCAGGCCGCCCAGATCGGCAAGGGCGAGCCCCGCAAGCCCGAGGTCGCCGCCGACTGCATCCACTGCCGCGAGAACCGCCAGGGCGTTCGAGACCCAATGCGCGCCGGGCTGGCCGACGGTGAAGCTCAGCTCCCGCTCGCCGACTTTTGCGGAGACGAAGGTTCCGCCGGTGCGGACGGGCATGGTCTCGATTGGGCGAACGTCCGCCTCACTTGCCGTACCGAACGTCATGATCCGTGCGGCATATGGTTTTGCTGCGGCAATCAGGCGGTCGCGATGAGGGCTGTCATAGGGCACGATCGCAATGCCGCCGGGCTCCAGCCCGCGAAAGATCTCTCCCTTTGCGTCGGCAATCGCGCTTTCATCGGGGAAGAATTCGGTGTGCGCCGGTGCGATCGCGGTGACGATCGCGACATGCGGACGCACCAGGGTGGTCAGGTGCGCAAGCTCGCCCGGGTGGTTCATCCCCATCTCGAGCACGCCATACCGGGTCGAAGCCGGCATCCGCGCAAGGCTGAGCGGGACGCCGGTGTGGTTGTTGTAGCTTTTGACGGAACGGTGCGTGGAACCGGGCGCGCTTCGATCCAGCGCCGCGAACAACGCCTCCTTGGTTGAGGTCTTGCCAACCGATCCGGTCACACCGATGATCTTTGCGTCCGTGCGCGCACGGGCCGCACGACCGAGATCCTCGAGCGCGACAAAGGTGTCCGCCACCTGCACGTGCGGGCCGGCAGCTTGGTCCGAGACAAGGGCTCCGGCGGCGCCCTGCGCATAGGCCTGCTCAAGGAAGCAGTGGCCGTCCGTGGCCTCGCCGCGCAGGGCAATGAACAGGTCGCCCGGGCCGACTTCGCGTGAGTCGAATGCAACGCCCTTTACGTCAAAGTCGGCCGAGACATGACCGTGAGTGGCGGCGGCGATCGCGTCGGAGGTCCAGAGATATGGCATGGGGGTCTATAGCACCGGCAACGAGGCGATCGCACGCGGATCGCGGTGGAACTTGCGCATAATCTGCCAAGCGGCAGCGAACGTCACCCGCAACCGGCAGTAGCCGGGTGCCGCCCCGAGATGGAGCGCAGGATGGCGTCGCGCGCGCTGCTTCAACGCAGCCCGCTCACAGTCTCGCCCGTCACCAGTTCATATCGCAGGCCGAGGGTACGCCGCTCGCGGGGCGGCTTTGCACCTTCGCTGACGATAGGCTTCGACGGCACAACGAACTTACGCTTCACCTGCCACCTCCCTGGCTACATTGACGTCATCGAACGGGAGCACCAGATCGCCGACGATCTGCCCCTGTTCGTGCCCCTTCCCGGCGATCAGCACGATATCGTCTGCGTTCGCCTCCCGAACCGCGCGCCGGATCGCCTCGCGCCGATCCCCGCATTCAATGGCGCCCGGCGCGCCCTTCAGGATCTCGGCGCGGATCGCCGCCGGCTGCTCGCTGCGGGGGTTATCGTCAGTCACGATTGCGAGATCCGCATGTGCGGCCGCGATCTGCCCCATCGGCTCCCGCTTTCCCTGGTCACGGTCCCCGCCGGCACCAAACACTAGGATGAGACGGCCGGCCACATGGGGCCGCAGCGCGGCGATGGCCGCCTCCAGCGCATCGGGCGTGTGCGCGTAATCGACATAGACCGGCGCGCCGCTCGGCGCGATTACCGCGCGCTCCAGCCGCCCGCGCACCGGCTGCAACCGTGCAAGCCCGGCGATCGTCTGGGCAGTGTCGCCGCCCGTGGCGATCACTAGGCCCGCCGCAATCATCGCATTGGCGGCCTGATAGGCACCGATCAGCGGCAGGGTGACGCGATGTTCCACTCCCCCGGCCAGGATCACCAGGCCTTGCCCCAGCAACGTCGGGTCGCGTGAAATCAACCGTAGGTCGTCCCCGTGCTCGCCAACCGTCAGCAGGCCGTTGCGACGGGCGCGCGCCAGATCGACGACGCGTTCCGAATGCGGATCGTCCACCCACACGACCACCGTGCCGTCGGGCGCGAGGACTTCGGAGAAGAGGCGCAGCTTGGCGGTGAAATATGCCGCCATGTCACCGTGATAGTCGAGATGATCACGACTGAGATTGGTGAACGCCGCAGCCGAGACGTGGAGCCCTTCCGTGCGGTACTGGGTCAGTCCGTGGCTGGATGCTTCGAACGCGAGATGGGTGACGCCCTCACGCGCGAGTCCGGCGACATTGGACAGGAAGGTGACCACGTCCGGCGTCGTCAGCCCGGTACCTACCCGTTCATCGGACGTGGTGACGCCCAAGGTGCCGATCGACGCTGCTGAATGGCCCGCCATTCGCCAGAGCTGGCGGGCGAGCTCAACGGTGGAGGTCTTGCCGTTCGTGCCGGTCACCGCCACGCACGTGGCGGGAAACGGCGCAAAGAAGCGCGCCGCCAGATCAGCAAAGCAGGCGCGCGGATTGTCTGCCGCGATATGCGCGGCGCCTTTCACCTCGGCCTCGTGCCGGGCCACCACGGCAATTGCACCGGCGGCGATCGCCGCGGGGATGAAGTCTTCGCCGTTGACCCGTGCGCCCTCGAACGCACCGAACACATTACCCGGCGCGACCTTGCGATGATCGATCGCAAAGCCCGTCACCGTTGCCGCTTCGCCGTTCCCGGTGAGCTCGCCGAGCTTCATTCGGCATCCACCTTCTTGTTGCCGGGCGCGTGCCAGAGCAGGCTTTGCAGCTCGCGAACATCGATGTCCCGCTGCGCGTCCGGAATGACCCCCAGCATCGCGCCGGTACGGCTGATGACGCGGCTGACGACTGGCGCGGCGGTATAGGCAGCCGTGGTCTGGAAGAGGTTTGCCTCCACGCGCTTCGGACTGTCCATCATGGTGAGCACGACATAGCGCGGTGCATCCATCGGGAAGGCCGCGGCAAAGGTCGAGACGTTGCGGTTGTGCGCATAGCCGCCCTTTTCGGCCGCTTCGGCGGTGCCCGTCTTGCCGCCGACGCGATAGCCGGGTGCCTCTGCCTTTCGCCCGGTCCCGTCCGTCACGATCAGCCGGAGCAGCTGCCGCATGCGGGCACTGGTCGTCTCGCTGATCACCCGGCGGCCCTTCGGGGCCGCGCCAGGTGCGACTTTCAGCAGAGTCGTCGGCCGCCAGACGCCGCCATTGACCAAAGTCGCATAGGCATTGGCAAGGTGAAGCGGCGTCACGGCGATGCCATGCCCATAAGCCGTCGTCATCACCGTGGTGCGGGCCCAGAAGTGCGGCCACAGCGGGCGCCCCTTCTCGACCAGCTCGATGTCGGGCTTGGTATCGAAGCCGAGCTTGCGGAACATGATCTGCATCCGCTCGGCACCGATCTCATCCGCAATGCGCGCGGTGGCGATGTTGGAAGAGTGGATCAGCGTTTCGGGGATGTTGAGCCAGCGGTTCTGCGCATGGTCGTCCTTGATTCGGAAACGACCCACCTGCAGCGGGGCGGTGGCATCGAAACGCCGAGACATGTCCGTGACCACGCCATTGTCGATGGCGGTCGCCATGGCGATCGGCTTGAAGGCAGAGCCCAGCTCGTACACGCTTTGGGTGACGGTATTCCGAAGCTGCTCGATCCCGGCCATGCCGACCCGGTTGGGATTGAACAGGGGCAGCGACACCATCGCGATCACTTCGCCGGTATCGACGTCGAGCACCACGCCGGCGGCGGCGCGCGCCTGCATGCTCGCCATCGATTGGCCAAGCTCGCTTTCCATCGCCGCCTGAACGCGGCTGTCGATCGACAGGATCACTGGCTTAGCGGACATGGCCGGGTTCAAGAGGCGCTCGTCCAGCGCCCGCTCCATGCCCAGCCGGCCATGAACGGTCGGATCCTTCCGCGTCGTGCCGATGTAGCCGAGCACATGCGCCGCCAGGGTGGATTGCGGGTACAGGCGCTGCGTTTCGCGATCGAACACGATGCCTGGCTCACCGATGGCATTCACCGCCTGAACCAGCGCCGGAGACGCCCGGCGGTTCAGGTAGGTGAAGTTCACGTCCTTGGTGATCAGGCGATAGAAATGATGCTGGTCGCCGATATCCGGCATCAGGTCGGCCAGCTTCTTCGCGATATCGCTGCGGTCGCCCAGCAAGCGACGCGGATGGACACCGATCGTCCACGCGTCGATCGTTCGTGCGAGTTGCTGCCCATTGCGATCAACGATGTCGCCGCGCGGCGCCGTGCTGATGGCGGCGGTCCGCTGCGGTCCGCCATCGAAGGCCAGCATCGCCAGGCGCGCGATCACCAGCAGGATCGCCGCCCCGAACAGCAGCAACAGCACCATGAGGCGCATGTGCTGAGTCGCAAGCAGCGCCTGGCGCTGTTCGCTCACGCGCGCTGGGCGCGCTGCCCGGGCGACCATTGTGGTCAACGCAAGCGGCCCCGCTCGCTGCGAGCGCCGCTCATCAGATCACCAAGCGTCGCGTCGCTGAGCAGCGACTTGTCCAGCATCGCGACCGCGTGCGCCTTGCGGATGGAAGCGGTCGGCGCACCCGCTGCGGTCACCGACGCCTTGATGATCGCGGGACGAGCCGGCTCCGTCACCGCAGCCATCACCTTGACCGCCGAAGGGCGCGGAGCGGCGGGCCTGGCGGCGACCTGAACCAGAGTAGCAGTCGATGCGGCGGGCATCTCCTCAACTACGGCGGGCGCGATCTCAGCAGGGCGAGCAGGAACGATCAGCTGAGCGGTCTGAACGTCACCCTCGCCTCCTCCGGGCAGCAACGATCCCGGGCGGAAGCTGATGGCGGCAAGCTGCGCTTCGTCGCGCACGAACTGCGAGGCGGTCGGCGCGACCAGCGCCAGCGTATCGCCGTTCCAGCGCTCGAGCTGGGCGAGATTTGACCGCACGTCGAACTCCGTCTCGAGCGCGCGGATATCGCGCTCCGCCGAGCTGATCTTGGCGTCGATCTGCGCCAGCCGCTTTCGCTCAGCGGCCACCTGCAGGCTGACGAGATAGAAGCTCAGCGACACGATCACCACGCCGCCGAACCACCCAAGTCCTTTCAGTCGATACGCCGCCGTCATTTACTCGTCTCCACTCGCAGCCCGCCCCGCCACATCTATTTCGCTTTCGCCCCATGCCGGCGCAGCCGTCCGGCGCGCCGCCCGCAGGGTCGCGGATCGGGCACGCGGATTGCGCGCCACCTCCGCCGCCGTCGGACGCACCGCCCGCCCGAGAACCTCAAATGTCGGCTGGCGCGTATCCACGGCCGCCGGCCGATGACGCGATCCCGCCGGCGTTCCGCCGCTCCGCTCGCGAAGGAAACGCTTGATCATGCGATCCTCCAGCGAGTGAAAGCTGACGACCGCCAGCCGCCCGCCCGGCGCGAGCGCCCGCTCCGCCGCGGCCAGCCCGGCCGCCAGCTCATCAAGCTCGCGGTTCACATGAATGCGCACCGCCTGAAAAGCGCGGGTCGCCGGATCCTTCTTGTCATGCGGTCGATGGCCCAGAGCCTTGCGTACCACGCGGGCGAAATCGCCAGTCGTCGTTAGCGGCCGTGCCGCCACGATCGCGCGCGCCACCCGCCGCGACTTCGGCTCCTCGCCATAGCGCCACAGCACGTCCGCGATGTCCGCCTCATCGGCATTGTTGAGGAAGTCGGCGGCGCTTTCCCCTTCCTGGCTCATCCGCATGTCCAGCGGCCCGTCCTGCTGGAACGAGAAGCCGCGCGCCGCCTGGTCGAGGTGCATGGACGACACGCCGATATCCATCGTGATACCGTCCACCGGCGCTGCACCACGCGCGGCCAGCTCCCGATCCAGCCGGGAGAACTCCGATGCCACGAGGATCAGGCCAGCCTCGGACTTTTCCAGCTCGCGCCCTGCCGAGATCGCGTCAGGATCGCGATCAAAGGCGAACACGCGCGCGCCGAGCCCGAGCAATGCGCGGGTATATCCCCCGGCACCAAAGGTGGCATCGACCATGGTTTCGCCAGGCGCAGGGGCGAGCGCCGTCAGCACTTCCTCCAGCAGGACCGGGATGTGAGGCGCGCCGCTCACAGCGCGATGCCCTTGTCGCGGCACATGATGGTCGCGTGACGCTTCACCATCTCGTCGACGCCATCGTGCGCAATCAGCGCACGGGGATCCCAGATCATGAAGCTTTCATAATCGCCCAGAAAGAACGCGATGTCGCTGATGGTCGCCAGTTCGCGCTCGGCCGCGGGCAGGATGAAGCGGCCGCTGCCATCGAACGGCACCGGCTCGACGGACGCGCCGCGCATGCGGGGCGCGTAATAAGCAGCGGAGCCGGTGTGCGTGCCGGCCTCGTTCTGGCGCTGGATCAGTTGGTTCTTGGCGAATTCGATATAGCCGCGATCATGCGCGATCAGGCAGGGGAAATCGGGGTGGACCCCAACCAATACGGTGCCGCCATCCTTGCCGTCAGGCCGGGGCGCATTCTGGGCGAGGGCTGCCCGTAGGGTGCTAGGAATGGCGACACGGCCCTTGTCATCGACAAGGCCGACCCCCTTCCCAAGATAATCCACCCGTTCCGACACGCCCACCTCGCACAAGGCGCGCAAGAGACCCTGTCCCGAAAAGCGGCCTTCACCGCCCTCCGGCTGTCGCAACTTGCAGACAACAGTGGTCCTGCCCCTCTGTCGCTAAACAAGTACCAGCGACCGTCGGGGATGGGAAGGGAAATTCGGGGAAAATCGGGGAAACGAACTCAGCCTGGCGAGAATCTTCCACTCTCGGCCAGACAGTTTGCCCAGCGTTCATGATCAGTTCCGCCCGCAGCGAACAAAAACTCGGCCAAACAGCGCCGGAACGGGGCGCCCGCCCATGATTTCCCCAAGCATCCCTGAATCATTGCGGCATCTCGGCGGGAGCAGGAGTCGGCTCAGCGGTGCTCGGGGCCACGCCGAGTTGTGCAAGTGGCTCGTTGTCGGCGTCGTCGATCGGCGAGGTCGTGTTGACGGCCGTCATGTTGGCGACCTCGGCCGCGCTGGTCGCGGCCGAGGCAGGCTGCTGACGGTTCGCGGCGCTGAACAGCGCGCTGGCCAAGCCGATCAGAAGGATCACAGCGGCGAGGCCGACCATGCCGACCCGAACGCGCTGCATTGCCTGGCTGGAGGTTGCGCCTTGCTTCATCACGTGCCGCGACTCTAGCGCGGGGTCACGCACTTGTCGAATTTTGCTTGTCAAGACCGTGCCGACGCCAATCCCTTCGACTCGCGCCAGGTCGGGTCATAGAGCGTCGACAGGTACCGAAAGCCGGTGTCGCACAGGATCGTGGCCACTCTCTTGCCAGGTCCCAACGCCTTGGCGAGGCGGACCGCGCCGGCGACGTTGATCCCGGATGACAGCCCAAGGCACAGCCCCTCCTCCGACAGCAATCGGTCGACCCACTCCAGGCCCTCGGCATCCGAAATCCGGAATTGTGTGTCGATCGGCGCACCCTCAAGGTTCGCGGTGATGCGCCCCTGACCGATGCCCTCGGCCACGGACGAGCCCTCGCTCTTCAACTCGCCATGGGCATAATATTCGTACAGCGCCGCGCCATGCGGATCGCTGAGCGCGATCGTGATGCCTTCATCCTTTTCCTTGAGGCCGAGCCCAACCCCGGCAATGGTGCCACCAGTACCCGCGGCACAGGTGAAGCCGTCGATCCGTCCGTCCATCTGCGCCCAGATCTCCTCTGCCGTACCGACGATATGAGCGCGGCGATTGGCGATATTGTCGAACTGGTTAGCCCAGACGGCGCCGGGCGTTTCCTCCGCGATGCGGCGGGACTGGTGCACAAAATGACAGGGGCTGGAATAAGGCGCCGCCGGCACCGTTACGAGCTCGGCGCCGAGCGCCCGCAGTGTCTCCATCTTTTCCTTGGATTGCGTGTCCGGCATCACGATAATGGTGCGATAACCCTTGGCGTTCGCCACCAGCGCCAGGCCAATGCCGGTATTGCCGGCCGTCCCTTCCACAATAGTACCGCCGGGCTGAAGAGCGCCACGCGCCTCCGCATCCTCGACGATGAATAGCGCCGCGCGGTCTTTCACGCTGGCGCCGGGATTGGCGAACTCACACTTGCCGAAGATGTCGCAACCTGTTGCCTCACTAGGGCCCTTGAGGCGGACGAGCGGTGTGTGACCAATGAGCGAAAGCGTATCTGGAGCAGTGTGCATGATCTATAGATGGCCCGGCGGGCTCGACCCGGCAACCGCGGCTTGCTCTTTGCGACCCGATAGTCTTGCTACTCACACCTGCATCGGACGGTATTCAATCACTTACGCACGATTGTCAGGCAAGTCGCTCAGGTCGAGAGGCGAAGAAGCGTGACGTTGAAATCCTCTTTCCCGCCCGTCGTCGCGCCCGATGCCCGCGTACTCGTTCTTGGCAGCCTTCCGGGCGAACGAAGCTTGGCCGAACGTCGTTATTATGCACATCCCCAAAATCAGTTCTGGGACCTCATGGGGCCGGTCGTGCGCCTCGACCTCACGAACATGGGCTATGAGGCGAGGCTCGACGCGCTCCGGGCGGCGGGCATCGCCTTGTGGGACGTCGTCGCGCGCGCCCGGCGGATCGGCAGCACGGACGCGACGATCCGGGACGCGGCCGCGAACGACCTTCCGGGCTTGCTTGATCGGCTGCCAGAACTGCGCGCGGTCGCCTTCAATGGCGGGAAAGCACTGTCGCTGGGCCGACCTTTGATCGCGAAGCGGGGTCTTGCGGTGCTTGCCCTGCCCTCGTCCAGTCCGCTCCACACGATCGGGCGCACCGCCAAGCAGCCGGCATGGGACGCGATCGCCGCCTACCTCGACTGAAAATGCTCGAGAAACGCGTCGGCATATAGCGTTGACCCCGACCTGCGGCGGCGCCGGATAACTGCAGAAGCTGGCGAGACGCGCTCCGCTCACCCTCCGGAGGGCTCGACCCGCCGAGTGTGGCTTGCGCGGAACCGGTACGCGGCGGCCTCGTTGCCATGTTGAACAATCACGAGGAGTGACCATGCACCGTTACGCATTTCTGCTGCTTGCTGCGGCCACGCCGCTTGCCGCCAATGCGCAGGACACCCAGGCACCCGCCCCTGCCGCTCCTGCAACCGCCGCGGCAGCCCCGGCGGCCGGCGCTGCGCCCACGGTCGGCGCCACCATCTATGACGCGCAGGGCGGCACCGTCGGCACCGTCGCCTCCACGGACGGCACCAATGCGGTGGTCGACACGGGCACCGTCAAGGCGGCAATTCCGCTCAGCTCTTTCGGAAAAGGGCCCAATGGTCCGGTACTTGCCATGACCAAGGCAGAGCTGGAGGCGGCAGCTGGACAGGGCGCCGCGCAGGCCGCGCAGAGCTTCCAGTCGCAGCTGACGACGGGCGCCACCGTATACGGCGTGGCCGGCACGTCGCTCGGGACGATCAAGGCCGTGGAAGCGGAATTCGTGACGCTCACCACGGCGAAGGGCGACGCACGCCTCCCGATCGGATCGTTCGGCCCGGGCCCCAAGGGTGTGACGATCGGCATGACCGCCGCGCAGCTTGACGCGGCAATGGCCCCCAAATGAACGAACGGCCGCGGGGCAGATCAGCCCCGCGGCCTTATTCTACGGCCTGCTTTCAGAGTAAAACAGGCCGGAAGCGGAGATTTACGGCCAGCATTGTCGGACGTCGCGCGTTCGGGGAAGCGCGGCGCCGTCAGTCAGCGCCTCAGGCGACCGCTTTTGCCTCTTCCAGCGCCACGCGCACTGCCGACAGCGCCTCATCGGCCTTGTCACCATCCGGGCCGCCGCCCTGCGCCATATCGGGCCGCCCGCCGCCGCCCTGGCCACCGACCGCCGCCACGGCGCGCTTCACCAGATCGACCGCATTGTAGGTAGCGACCAGATCATCCGTGACGCCAACCGCGACCGTGGCGCGGCCATCGTTCACCGCGACCAGCGCCGCGACACCCGAGCCGATCCGCTTCTTGGCATCGTCCACGGCGCCGCGCAGACCCTTGGCCTCGAAGCCGTTCAGCACCTGGCCGACAAAGGCCACGCCGCCGACAGTTTCCGGACCGGCCGGCGCACCGCCGGCGCCGCCGCCCATCGCCAATGCCTTCTTGGCCTCGGCAAGCTCACGCTCCAGCCGGCGCTTCTCCTCGAGCAGCGACGCGACGCGGCCCGGCACCTCATCAGGCGTGGTACGCAGCGCAGACGCGGCCTCGCGCAGCTTGTCGTCGCGAGCCGAGAGATAGGCACGCGCGGCCTCGCCGGTCAGCGCCTCGACCCGGCGGACGCCAGACGAAACCGCACCTTCGCCGATCACCTTGAACAGTCCGATGTCGCCCAGCGCATTGACATGGGTGCCGCCGCAAAGCTCGATCGAATAGGTTTCGCCGCCATCCGCGGTGCCCATCGACACGACGCGAACCTCGTCGCCGTACTTTTCGCCGAACAGCGCCATCGCGCCCATCGCGATCGCATCGTCCGGCGTCATCAGCCGGGTAGTGACGGCGCCATTCTGGCGGATCTTGGCGTTCACCGCAGCTTCGGCATCGGCCAGTTCCTCGGCGCTCATCGCACTCGAATGGCTGACGTCGAAACGCAGGCGATCGGGCGCAACAAGCGAGCCCTTCTGCGCGACATGGGTGCCGAGCCGCTGGCGCAAAGCCTCATGCAGCAGGTGAGTGGCGGAATGGTTGGCGCGGATCGCGGCGCGGCGGGCGACGTCGATCGCGAGCTTCACCGTATCGCCGACCTTGATATCGCCGGCGCTGAGCGTCGCGTGATGGACCCAGAGCTTGCCGAGCTGCTTGGACGTATCGCGCACTTCGGCAGCCAGGCCATTGTCGCTGCCGATCGTGCCGGCATCACCGACCTGCCCGCCACTTTCGCCATAAAAGGGCGTCTGGTTGACGATCACGTCGACCTCGTCGCCGGCCGCCGCCTTCTGCACCCGCGTGCCATCCTTGACGAGCGCAAGCACCACGCCCTCGCCCACATCGCTGGCATAGCCGGTGAACTCGGTCGCGCCGACTTCCTCGGCAAGGTCAAACCACAATTCGTCGGACGCCTTGGCACCCGAACCCTTCCACGCAGCACGAGCGGCGCGCTTCTGCTCGGCCATGGCGGCGTCAAAGCCGAGCCGGTCGACGCCGAACGACTGGGCGCGCAGCGCGTCTTCTGTCAGGTCATAGGGGAAGCCGAAGGTGTCGTAGAGCTTGAACGCGGTTTCGCCCGGCAGCACGTCGCCCGGCTTCATGCCCGCCGTCGCCTCGTCGAGCAGCTTCAGGCCCTTGTCGAGCGTCTGGCGGAAGCGCGTTTCCTCCTGCTGCAACGTCGCCTCGATCAGCGGCTGGGCGCGGACGAGTTCAGGGTAAGCGGCGCCCATCTCGGCGACCAGCGCCGGCACCAGGCGGTGCATCAACGGCTCCTTGGCGCCGAGCAGATGCGCATGGCGCATCGCGCGGCGCATGATGCGACGAAGAACGTAGCCGCGACCGTCGTTGGCCGGCAGCACGCCATCGGCGACGAGGAAGCCGGACGTGCGCAGGTGATCGGCGATCACGCGGTGGCTCGCCTGATTGTCCCCGGTCGTCGGCGTATGGGTCAGCGCCCCCGACGCCGCGATCAGCGCCTTGAACGTGTCCGTATCATAATTGTCGTGCACGCCCTGCATGACGGCTGCGATCCGCTCCAGCCCCATGCCGGTGTCGATGGACGGGCGCGGCAGATCGCCGACGATCGTGTCCGCTTCCTGCAGGAACTGCATGAAGACGAGGTTCCACACCTCAACGAAGCGGTCGCCATCCTCGTCCGGCGAGCCGGGAGGGCCACCAGGGATATGATCGCCATGATCGTAGAAGATCTCACTGCACGGCCCGCACGGACCATCCGAGCCCATCGCCCAGAAATTGTCCTTGGTCGGGATGCGAATGATGCGGTGATCGGGAAGACCGGCGATCTTCTTCCACAAATCGAACGCCTGATCGTCGGTGTGATAGACGGTTGCGGTCAGCTTATCGGCGGGGAGCCCCCATTCCTTGGTCAGCAGCGTCCAGGCGTGAGTGATCGCCTGTTCCTTGAAGTAATCGCCGAACGAGAAATTGCCGAGCATCTCGAAGAAGGTGTGATGCCGGGCGGTATAGCCGACATTGTCGAGATCATTGTGCTTGCCGCCCGCGCGCACGCACTTCTGCGCGCTGACCGCGGTGGAATAAGGGCGGGTCTCGAGCCCGGTGAAGACATTCTTGAACGGCACCATGCCCGCGTTGACGAACATCAACGTGGGATCGTTCTGCGGCACCAGGGGCGCCGAGGGCACGATGCTGTGCCCGGCCGAGCCGAAGTAATCGAGGAAGCTGCGGCGGATGTCATTCGTCGAGGTCATGACCCGCGACTTAATAGGGGATGCGCGCGGTGACTAGCGTTTGTGTTCGGGCGGGATGTCGTGCGCGCGTGGTTGGGGCAGATGACGGTGCTGCCCTTCTCCCTAGGCCGTCACGGATGCGCGGCTCAGCCCTTGGCGGCGGCGCCTACGATCGGGGCATCGACTGCTGACGCTGCCCAACCCTACAGACATCATGCTCGAGCCGCCGCATCGTGGTGGTGGAATAGGCGACATCGTCCTCGGCATCGCATTGCGTGCCAGCCTTGTTCCGTAACTGGCCCCGGCCTTCGACGGGGAGGCGGATCAAACTGGCTGGATCACGCAGTAGCGGCACGGTGGACGCTGAACGCATTCAGCATGACGCCATATTGTGGAATGGGCCGCTCAGCCCTCGGCGGCGCCGCCCGCGATCGGGGGCAGCGTCTGTTGATGCTGAACCACCCGCCAGACATCATGCTCCAGCCGCCGCATCGTGGTGGTGCAATAAGCGACATAATCCTCGCCATCGCGGTGAGCCGCTGCCTTGTAAGCGATGGTGATCAGCCCTTCCTGCGGGCGCATCACTTGCTGTTCGCTGAAGTCGACATCCGACCAGCGCGGTGTATTCGCCACCGCCTCGATCGCGGCGTCTGACTTGTACACGAAGGGTTGCGCCGGCAGCACCATGACGCATTCATCATCGACCAGCTCGCGATAGACATCCGCGTCGCCGGTCCACAGGCTCTTCTCGAAGCTCCAGATGCGTGCGTCTTCCATGGTCCGTCATCTCCTCTTGGCCCAAGAGCGAAGCGCCGCCGCGATCGTTCCCTGCACGATGATCAGCGGGCGGCTGGCCCGGCCGTTCCGCTTGCGGCACAAGCGAGCGCATGTCCCTTTTTGCCCTTATCGGTGCGGCCGTGGCGGAGATTGCCGGCTGCTTCAGCTTCTGGGCATGGCTGAGGCTCGATCGGTCGCCGTGGTGGCTGGTGCCCGGTGTCGCCGCCCTGTGCCTCTTTGCCTATCTGCTGACGCTGGTGGATGCCGATCACGCCGGCCGCACCTATGCCATTTACGGCGGCGTCTATATCGCCACGGCATTGGTGTGGCTCTGGCTGGCGGAGGGCGTGCGGCCGGATCGCTGGGACTTGACCGGTGCCGGTATCTGCCTGGTCGGTGCGGCGATCATCCTGTGGGCGCCGCGCAGCTAGAGCCAGATTCACCTGATCCGGACCAGCGCACCGGCCTCGGCTGGGACGCCGGCGTTGCTTGTTTCAACTCAGGTAAATCTGGCAACAGCGGTCTGTGACGGCGGGAGCAGGGCCGTAAAGTGCGGCGCTGTCGCCACGTATCGGCCGTTTTGGCAAGGCGATCGCGACGCCATCGGTGCTGCGCGATTGATGCGCGGGCTTGACCTAGCCCCGGCAATCCCCTTCACCGTGCAAAACAGCCGTCGCCGTCCGCCGCATGCCTGCCGAAGAGCCGCATCCTTCCCGAAGGAGCGCCGACAGGGTGCAATCCAGGGATGCGGCGGTTCCACGATGACGGAGCATACATGGCCAAGCGGCTGACCCTGTATATCATGATCGGCCTGGTGGCGGGCATCGTGCTCGGCCTGTCGCTGAACGGGCTGATCGACGATGGCTCGCCGGCCGCCGCCGCCCGGCTGAGCGAGATCGCCGGCTATTTCTCGATCGTCACGGCGGTGTTCCTGCGGCTGATCAAGATGATCATCGCGCCTCTGGTCTTCGCGACCCTCGTGGCGGGCATCGCGCATATGGGCGACACCGCGGCGCTGGGGCGGATCGGCATCCGCGCGGTCGGTTGGTTCATCTGTGCCAGCCTGGTCAGCCTCACCCTCGGCCTGTTCCTCGTGAACCTGTTTCAGCCGGGCGTCGGCCTCGATTTCCCGATCCCGCCGGTGACCGAGGCAAGCGGGGTGGAAAAGGCGGCCTTCAACCTGAAGGACTTCTTCACCCACGTCTTCCCCGCCTCCGGCATCGACGCGATGGCGAAGAACGAGATCCTCCAGATCGTAATCTTCTCGATCTTCATCGGCGTCGCCATCACGGCGGTGGGCGAGAAGGCCGCGCCGCTGGTGCGCGGGATCGAGGCGCTGGTGCAGGTGATGCTGACCGTCACCAATTATGTCATGCGCTTGGCACCCCTCGCGGTGTTCGCCGCGGTGACCGGCACGCTGGCCGAGCGCGGGCCGTCGATCATCGGCAATCTCGCCTATTTCATGGGCACCTTCTACCTTGGCATGATCATCCTGTGGCTGCTGCTGATCGGCATTTGCTACGTGATCGTTGGCCGCCGCACGACCTTGCTGGTGCGCTATGTGCGCGAGCCGCTGCTGCTCGCCTTCTCCACCGCCTCGTCCGAAGCGGCCTATCCGCGCACGCTGGAGGCGCTGGACAAGTTCGGCGTGCCGCCGCGCATTGCCAGCTTCGTGCTGCCGCTGGGATATAGCTTCAACCTCGACGGCTCGATGATCTACATGACCTTCGCGACGATCTTCATCGCGCAGGCCTATGGCATCGATCTCAGCCTCGGGCAGGAGATCACCATGCTGCTGGTGCTGATGATCACCAGCAAGGGGATCGCCGGCGTGCCGCGCGCCAGCCTGGTGGTGATTGCGGCAACGCTTGGCTTTTTCAACATCCCGGAGGCCGGGCTGCTGCTCATCCTGGGGATCGACCATTTCCTCGACATGGGCCGTTCCGCCACCAACGTCGTCGGCAATGCGGTGGCGAGCGCGGTGATCGCGAAATGGGAGGGCAAGCTCGATCCGCTCGAGCCGGATGCCATCGAGGGCCCCGCCGCGCCGAGCGGGCATGGCCCGGCGCATGCCACGGACAGCCTGCACGATACGCCGTCGCTCGGCACGGCCGACCGGCACGCCTGAGCGGGTGCGATATGCCGGCGTGAAACGGGCGCGGCAGGCGACGGCGGCGGGCGCCTGACGAGCGCCGCGCCCTTCCCTCCCGCGCGCGTCAGGCCCTTTGCGGCTCAGGCATAATCATACGGTCCTCCCGCGCGCAGCGCCGCCTGATACGCCGGGCGAGCGTGAACCTTTTCCAGCCAGGCAATCGTCGCGGGACGGGAGGCATTCAGGCCGGCACGACTGCGTGCCGCCTCCAGCGGAAAGCTCATCATCACGTCAGCCGCCGTGAGCGCATCGCCGGCGAACCATTGATGCCTGGACAGATGCGCCTCCACGAAATCGAGATGGGTTTCGATCCAGGGGCGGATCCGCTTCTGCGCCGTCTTGCCGAACAAGGGCACGCGGCTGAGCACCAGGGTGACGAGCAGCGGCGGCATCAGCGAGCCTTCGGCATAGTGAAGCCAGTAGCGGTAATCGAGCGCCGCCGTCCGGTTCGCCGGCGCACCGAGCCGACCGTCGGCCTTGTCGACCAGATATTCGACGATCGCGCCCGTTTCCGCGATCACGCGCCCGCCATCGCCGCTGTCCTCGATCACCGGAGACTTGCCGAGCGGATGCACCTGGCGAAGCTCCGGCGGGGCGAGCATCGTCTTCTTGTCGCGTTCGTAGCGGCGCACTTCATAGGGGAGCGCCAGTTCCTCCAGCATCCACAGCACCCGCTGCGACCGAGAATTTTCCAGATGGTGAACGATGATCATGTGGCTTTCCCCCGCGCGTGCGCCGTGACGATCCAGGCAGCGGCGGGAAAGTCCAGCACCTCCCCCGTCACCTGTTCGGCAAGCACAACGCGCAACCGCTCCAGCAGTGCCGGGCGGTCGGCATCAGCGGCTTCGGCAAGAGCGCGGGACACGGGACCGATGCGCCGGAAGAAATCGGCAGCATCGCTGGCGGCGTCCCGCCCCTCGCCGGCACGATAAAGATAATCGGTGGGCGTCAGCGCCACATCGACGAAGCCGGCGTCCAGCAGCAGCCGTTCCACCCGATCAGGATCGGCAAAGGCAAAGGGACCGGGAGCGTAGCCGATCGGTGAATCGAGCCGGCCGCCGATCGCCGCGATGGTGCGCGAGGCCCAGGGGTTCTCTGCCGCGGCACGGAAGCAGGAGAAGACCAGAGGCGCTCCCGGGCTCAGGGCCGCCGCAATGCCGCGGAAGGCGGCGGCGGGATCATCGAAGAACATCACGCCGTGACGCGAGACGGCCAGGTCAAACGGGGCATGGGCATCTAGCGCCTGCGGCACCATGCCGGTGGCGAAGCGCAGATTATCCAGCCCATGCTGCGCCGCCCGCTCCTGCGCCACGGCAATCAGGGCGGCGGAAAGATCGACACCCAGGATGTCGAGTCCAGGGCGTGCCGCAGCCAAGGCGAGGCTGGTGACCCCGGCGCCGCAGCCCAGATCGACCGCATGGCCGGTTTCGGGAGCGAGGGCGAGGATGGCGGCGTCAAGCTGGCGCGAGAGCGCGGCGAAGCTGCGATCCGTACGGCGCCACTCGGCGGCCCAGACGTCGCCGACACGAGTCTGCCAGTCAGGAGCGGCGGTCATGAACATGGTCCTTTCATTGTCGAAACGGATGTGCCGTGCCGACTGGCAAAGGGAAAGGGCAGCGACGGTGACGCGGATGTCGTGGCTGTCGGGCATCGTGGGAGCGCGCCCATCCCGATGGGCCGGGCTGTAGGGTCCGCGGCGTCCAGGAGCGCGGACGAGATCAGTCCTTTGCGCATGCGTGGCCAAAAAGAATGGCTGCGGAATAGCTTGCGAAGATCGCGTGTGGTCGGACCAGCGCTTGCGGTCTGCCATTTGGTGGATCTTATGATCCGGGGAATTCGGCGCAGGGCGCCAGAGCCCGCCAACGGCGGGGAACGGGACCCCGCCCGCGTTATCGCGCAAATGCGCGCGGGATCGGTCGAGCCTCCGCCACTTTCTAACGTAGGCAAGGGCTCTCTGCCGCAGATCCTCAACTGCCCTGCGGATGCCGAGCCAAGCCCGACATGAGGAAGGTGAGATCTGCAACGTCGCGCCTACGGGGGCGGTGATTTAGATCTGATGCTTCGGACGACGCGCCCGCTCTTTCGTGTCCGCGCACCGCGATGCAGCCTGCTGATGAGAAGGCTCGCAACAAGCAAAGGGCCGATCACCTGACGGTGACCGACCCTTCATGATGTTTGCCGCGGGTGGCGGATCAGATGTCGTCGTCTTCCGACGGACCAGCCATCAGCTCCTCGCTGAGGCCTTCCTGGCGCATGCGGATGGACCGCTCCAGACGCTCTGCGACTTCCTTGTTCTCGCGCAGGTAATTCTTCGCATTCTCCCGGCCTTGGCCGATGCGGATCGAATCATAGCTGAACCAGGAACCGGACTTTTCAACGAGCCCGGCCTTCACGCCCAGGTCGATGACCTCGCCGAGCTTGGAAATGCCTTCGCCGAACATGATGTCGAACTCGACCTGCTTGAACGGCGGTGCGACCTTGTTCTTCACCACCTTCACGCGGGTCTGGTTGCCGGTCGCCTCGTCACGATCTTTGATCGAGCCGGTGCGGCGCACGTCGAGACGCACGGAGGCGTAGAACTTCAGCGCGTTGCCGCCGGTCGTGGTTTCGGGCGAGCCGTACATCACACCGATCTTCATGCGGATCTGGTTGATGAAGATGACGAGGCAGCGCGAACGGCTGATCGTGCCGGTCAGCTTGCGCAGCGCCTGGCTCATCAAGCGGGCCTGAAGGCCGACGTGGCTGTCGCCCATCTCACCCTCGATTTCCGCACGCGGCACCAGCGCGGCGACCGAATCGACCACCAGCACGTCGATGGCGTTGGAGCGCACCAGCGTGTCGACGATTTCCAGCGCCTGCTCGCCGGTGTCGGGCTGGGAAACGATCAGCTCATCAATGTCGACGCCAAGCTTCTTGGCATAGCTGGGATCAAGCGCGTGTTCCGCGTCGACGAACGCGGCCATGCCGCCCGCCTTCTGCGCCTCAGCAATGGCGTGTAGCGCGAGCGTGGTCTTGCCCGAGGATTCCGGGCCGAAGATCTCGACAATACGGCCGCGCGGCAAGCCGCCGACGCCAAGCGCAATGTCCAGCCCGAGGCTGCCGGTCGACACCACCTCGACCTTCATCGCCTCCTTCTGGCCCAGCTTCATTGCCGAGCCCTTGCCGAACGCGCGATCAATCTGCGCGAGGGCGGCGTCGAGCGCCTTTTGACGATCCGAGTTCGCGCTTGCCATGTTGTTCGGGATCACCTTCAGATTGGCGGCCATTGATAAGCCCTTTCGCTAAAGCAAGCGCGCGAACCGTTCAACGCGTGAACGCCATGTATTACCTTTGTTCCGATGGAACAAGAGTGGAACAGAGGTATTTTGTTGGACGAAGCGCTTTAGCTAGGGTTTGATCCAGCCAGATTGATCCGCCTCCCCGACGAAGGCAGGGGCCGAGTTGCGCCACAAAGCTGGCGGGCACACCGGATTTTGCCAACGCTTCCCCACCTAGCCCCTGGCCTTCGCCGGGGAGATGCCTCCAGGAGCCTGGATCAATCCCTAGACATGCCCCCGACGCCATCGGGCTGCAAAGCATGAGCAGTCATGTACGCTGAGCAGTGGATCCCGGCACAACGTCGGCACGACACAGCTGGTGGGCGCTATAGGCGTCGCACAGGCCTCGCACATGCCGTGGGTGACGAGCCCCCAGCCGACGTCAGGGCGCGCTAGCGACCGTGGTGGTCGATGCGGGGGATACGGCGGCATTGGCAGCAACCGTGTTCCCCGCCGGGCGATTGGCGATGCGGATCGCCGGATCGCCCTTCATTCCAGGAAAGCGCGGCCACATGCCCTGCGCGAGTGCAGCGCGGCTGACCGACTGCTTGCGCCCGGTCTGCCCCTCATACATCCAGTAATTGCGCATGACGGTGACGACATAGCCACGCGTCTCCCAATAAGGGATGCTTTCAATGTAAAGCAGCGGATCGCCATTATCGCGAACCAGCGAGTTCCACTCGCCCACCGGCTTCGGCCCCGCATTATAGGCAGCGATCACCTTGGGCAGCAGGCCTTGGGTCAGACCCATGTCGCGCAGTTTTTCCAAATGCCGCTGACCGATGTCGATATTGGTCGACGGGCGGGTCAGCGCCGACTTGTCGACCGATATGCCGCGCTCGCGCATGTAATCGGTCGCGGCGGCGGGCATGATCTGCATCAGGCCATAAGCGCCGGCCGGCGACACCACCTTGTTGCGGAAGCCCGATTCCTGCAGCGTATGGGCGTAGACCAGTGCCTTGTCGATCCGCCAGCCGGTGTCGGGCGTCCAGTTCGGCGTGGGATAACGCGTCTCCGCCGTGGCGACGAAACCCTGCGGGCAGTTATGCGCAAGCCAGACCACGCTCGCCGGCAGGTTCATCTGCTCCGTCACGCGCATCAGGCTGGCGAACTCCGTCGCCGGGCCGATCTTCGCCTGCTGACGGATCACCTGATCGGCGGCCTCGGTTTCACCGATCTCCGCCAGTGCCGCCGCGACGCGGACGTTCGGCCGACGCTCCAGGTTCGCCCAGTCGCTGGTCACCTTCTGCGGCTTGACCGCCGCGGTCTGCATGCCGAGCGACTGGCGCGCCAGCTGGCCGTAGAAGGTCTCGCCATATTGCGCCGCACTCTTCAGCCGCGCCTCGATCCGATCCGGACGGCCGCAGGTCATGTCTGCGCGGCTTGCCCAGTAGAGGCCGGCGGCGCGCATGTCGGTATCGCCGGCACTGGCCGAGACGGACTGGAAGCCCTCCGCCGCAGCGGCGCAATCATTCTGCCGCCAGGCCGCGAGCGCGGAGGTCCAGCGCGCATGGGTGGCCCAATCGCCCTGCCCTGCGGCCGCCTTGTCTCCCAGGCGACGCGCATCGCCGTCCAGCCCCTGAAGGAAATAGATCCACGCCACGCGCGATTGCCATTCGGTGGTCGCTTCGGGCGTCAGGCCGCCGGTGGACTCGAGCAATGCCTCGGCCTCCCGCCCCATGTCGCCCTTCACATACGGCTGCATGCGATCGGCGAGGTCGGCGGCGATCGCATCGCTGCGGGTGGCCTTGGCACGAACGCGGATCGGGGCGCCGTCCTGCCAGATGAGCCGCTGATGCACAGGAAGCTGCGGCAGCTCCGCGGCACCACGCACCTTGGCAAGGCGGGCAATCGCCTCCGCCTGTGGCAGTTCCGGCGCCTCGGTCAGGAGGCGGACGAGCGGGTCGAGCTCGACTCGGGGCGAGCCCTTGGCTGTGTAGAGCTCGGCGCGGGCGTAGCTGTGCAAGGGCCCGGGCGCCATTGCGTCCAGCCCGATCTGAGCGTCCTGCCAGCGCTCTTCGCGGATGGCGGCGAAGACCGCGCGATACTGGGTCCGCTGCTCGGCGGTGAGCTGCGAAGGGAGCGAGGGCATGGCCGAAGTGGCGGCACCACGCGCCGCCGACGGCTCGGCAGCAGCCACCGCCGGCGTCATGGCAGCGATGGACACGGCGGCAAGCAACACCCGGTTCACTTCAATCCCCCCATCAACATCTGCAAATCTTTCCAAGCCTCGGCCTTCAGGGCGGGGCGCTCCAACAGCATGCGCGGATGGAAGCTCGCCACGACCTCGCCCTGACTGTCCTTCTTATGGTTAAGCGCGTGCAAACGTCCGCGCGCCTGCATCACATTCGCCGACAGAATGGCACGGCTCGCCGCATCACCCATCACGAGCAGCCGCCGCGGCGCCGCGAGAGCGACGTGGTGGCGCGCGATGTCCGCGAGTTGACTCTCCATGTCCCGCGGCAGACGACCGGCTGCCGGACGGGCGGCACACAGGCTGGCGAGATGGACATCGGCGCGGCTGCGACCGATCGCCGCCAGCATGCGGTCGAACAGGCGACCGGCAGCTCCGCCGAGCAGCGAATCAGACGAATCGCGCTCGGGGCAGTCGATCAGGATCATGATGTCGGCGTCCGCCGGGCCGGTCGCCGGGATCAGTGGCACGCCCCAGCCTGCCTCCGGCGCAGCGCTGCCCGTGCGCCATGTCAGCAGCTCGGCAATGGTGGCCGGCATCGCGACGTTCGGCGACGGCGCCGCCTCGCCCGCGCGGGCCGCCGGGGCGAGTGATGCGAGGGCGGGCGATAGGGGGGCGAGCGGGGCCACGAGCTCCGCCGGCTCGGGCGTGAGCCAATCGAACGGTTCGTCGCCAACCAGCACGTCCACGCC
The DNA here is from genome assembly GCF_001557395.1 of Sphingomonas sp. CCH5-D11. Classification (NCBI taxonomy): domain Bacteria; kingdom Pseudomonadati; phylum Pseudomonadota; class Alphaproteobacteria; order Sphingomonadales; family Sphingomonadaceae; genus Sphingomonas; species Sphingomonas sp. CCH5-D11. The sequence goes on from NZ_LSKH01000081.1 coordinate 126,211, forward strand.
GGCATCGCGCCACCATTCCATTGCGCTTGCCGCGGCTTGCCGCCATTCGATGTTCTGGTCTGCCCCCATATATCGGCGACTAAGCCTTATGGTTGACGTGGCGGTCAATTCGCTCGACAGCCGTGAAAGACGGAACGTTGCCGGCATGCGCCCGAACGCGGGGGCGATGGGCGGGTTGGCAGATGGAGAGAGTAATGAGCGAACGCGAGTCGATGCCGTATGATGTTGTGATCGTGGGTGCGGGGCCGGCGGGCCTCAGCGCGGCGATCCGGCTGAAACAGCTCGCGGCGGAGAAAGAGGCCGACATTTCGGTCTGCGTGCTTGAGAAGGGCAGCGAGGTCGGCGCGCACATCCTGTCGGGCGCGGTGATCGATCCGCGCAGCCTGGACGAGCTGCTCCCCAACTGGCGCGAGGACGGCTGCCCGCTGGCCGAAGTGCCGGTGACTCAGAACATCCACTGGGTGCTGACGAAGGGCGGCAAGTTCAACCTCCCCCACCTGTGGACCCCGCCGTTCCTGCACAACAAGGGCACCTATACCGGCAGCCTGGGCAATCTGTGCCGCTGGCTGGCCGGCAAGGCCGAAGAGCTGGGCGTCGAGATCTTCCCGGGCTTCGCCGCGGCCGAGATCCTGTTCAACGAGGATGGCAGCGTGAAGGGCGTCGCCACCGGAGACATGGGCGTGGCGCGCGACGGCACGCACAAGCCCGACTATCAGCCGGGCCTCGAGCTGCACGCCAAATACACCTTCTTCTCCGAAGGTTGCCGTGGGCACCTGTCTAAGGAGCTGATGCGCATCTTCGACCTGCGCGCCGATTGCGACCCGCAATCCTATGGCCTTGGCATCAAGGAACTGTGGGACATCGACCCCGCGTTGCATGAACCGGGCAAGGTGATCCACACGCAGGGCTGGCCGCTCAGCGAGAGCGAGACAAACGGCGGCGGCTGGATCTATCACCAGGCGAACGGACAGGTCAGCCTCGGCCTCGTCACCTGGCTGAACTATTCCAACCCCTACGTCTTCCCGTTCGCCGAGATGCAGCGGTGGAAGACACACCCGGAGATTGCCGCGCTGCTGAAGGGCGGCAAGCGCGTCAGCTATGGCGCGCGCGCGATCTCGGATGGCGGGCTCCAGTCGATCCCCAAGCTCGTGTTCCCGGGCGGCGCGCTGATCGGTGACAGCGCGGGCTTCCTCAACGTTCCGCGGATCAAGGGCACGCACACGGCAATGAAGAGCGGCATGATGGCCGCCGACGCCGCTGCGGATGCGATCCTGTCGCAGCGCCAGAGCGACGAGCTGACCGCCTATCCCGCCGCCTTCGACGCCTCATGGGTGAAGAAGGAGCTGTCGATCGTCCGCAACGTCGCGCCGCTGGTGAAGAAGTTCGGTGACTTCATGGGCTCGGGCATTGCCGGCATCGCGATGTGGATGGAGCATTTCGGCCTGAAATGGCCGTTCACCATGAAGCAGCATGCCGACCACGAGACGCTGTGGCGCAAGGATCTGGCGAGAAAGATCGACTATCCCAAGCCCGATGGCGTGCTGACCTTCGATCGCCTGTCCTCGGTGTTCCTGTCGAACACCAATCATGAGGAGGATCAGCCGATCCACCTGACGCTGAAGGACCCCAATGTCCCGGTCGAATACGACCTGCCGCTCTATGACGAGCCGGCACAGCGTTACTGCCCCGCCGGCGTGTACGAGATCGTGGGCGAGGAAACGGGCGATCCGAAGTTCGTGATCAACGCGCAGAATTGCGTCCACTGCAAGACCTGCGACATCAAGGACCCGACGCAGAACATCAACTGGGTAGTGCCCGAGGGCGGCGGTGGCCCGAATTATCCGAACATGTAAGCTGACCGGCGCGGCGGCGGCCGGGCTGGCGCTGGGCCTGTCGTCGATGCCCGCCCGGGCTTCGACGCCGGACCTGCTCGCCTATATGCAAGCCCGCGCGGCGGATGGCGACGGGGCGGCACAGGTGGCCGCCGGCCGCTACGCCGATGCGCTGGTCGCAACGCCGGGCGACGCTGGCGTCGCGGCCTATGCCTATCGTCAGGCGATCGCGGCCGGCGACCTGAAGCTAGCACTCGACGCGGCGGTGACGCTGGGGACGGCGGCGCCGGCAGATGCCGATCTGCTGATCCTCGCCAGCGCGGCCGCGCACGACGATCTGGCAGCGGCGCAAGCGGCGATCGGGCGCCTGCGCACGGGGCAGCTCGCCGTTCTGGCACAGCCGCTTGCCGCCTGGCTGGCCTTCGCGCGCGGCGAGGATCCGCTGCCGCTGCTCGCCGCGGCGCGCGAAGATACGGTGGCGCGCCGCTTTGCCAGCGAGACGCGGGCCCTGATCCTCATCGCGCAGGGCCATGACGGCGAGGGGCTGGCGACACTCCGCGCCGTTCTGGGCACCGGCCAGGCAAGCGAAGACATCAGGATCATCGCGGCGCGGCTGCTGATCGGCATGGGAAAAGTGGCGGATGCGCGCACCCTGCTGACCGGGGACGCCGCGCCGATCGCGGCGCTGCGCGCACGGCCCGGCACAGGCAGCAAGCCGTCGTTGGGCTTCGGCATGTCCGCGCTCCTCACCCGCGTGGTGACGGACCTGATCGTCGGGCCGCCCGGCCCCCTGCCACTCGCCATGGCGCAGGCCGCCGCGACCGCCGATCCGGCCAACGATCGCGCACGCCTGCTGCTCGGCTATGCGCTTGGCCGCGCCGGTGAGACGAACCGGGCGCTCGCCACGTTGGCGACGATCGGCGACAACAGCCCCTATGCCCAGGCGGCGCGCGGCGGGCGGATCCAGATACTCGCCGGCGCCGACCGCACGGACGAGGCGCTGACCGACGCCGTCGTACTGGCGAAGAGCGGAAATCCCGCCGCTTTGCAGCGCTACGCCGATCTGCTGATGAGCGCCGACCGGCCGGCCGAGGCCGCCCCCGTTTATCGCCGCATCATCGATCAGGCGAAGGGAGCGGCCGACTGGTCCGTCTGGCTGCAATATGGCGCCGCGCTGGACGAAGCGGGCGACTGGCCGCGTGCGCATCGCGCGCTGCAGGAAGCGGTGCGGCTCGCACCGGAGGAGCCGCTGGCGCTCAACTATCTGGGCTATGCGCAGATCGTGCATGGCGAGCCGGTCGGCCCGGCGCAGGCGCTGCTGGAGAAGGCGAGTCGGCTGAAGCCAGAGGATGCCGCGATCACCGACTCGCTGGGCTGGGCTTATTATCTTTCCGGGGAGCCGAAGCGCGCACTGCCGCTGATCGAACGTGCCGCCGCTGCCTCGCCGACCGATATCGAGGTGAATGAGCATCTTGGCGACGTCTACTGGGCCGTCGGGCGACGCTTTGCCGCCCGCTATGCCTGGCGCGCCGCGAAGGTGGTGGCGGACACGGAGAGCGCCGAGCGACTGTCCGCCAAGATCGCCAACGGGCCAGCGCCGCGCCCATGACCCTTCAAACTGCGATCGTGGAGCCGGCCCCGGCCAAGCTGAACCTTGCGCTGCATGTGCGCCGGCGCCGTGCCGACGGCTATCACGACATCGAAACCCTGTTCGCATTTTGCCGTGACGGGGATCAGGTGACGCTAGTGGATGGCGCGGCGGACCGGTTCCGCATCACCGGGCCATTCGCTGCGGCCCTGGGCGGCTCGGCAGCCGGAGGCGCTTCGCCGGCATCCGCCGACGACAATCTGGTGGTTCGCGCGCTGCACGCGTTTCGCGCCGTTTTCGCCGTGGACCAGCCGCACGACATCAAGCTGGAGAAGAACCTGCCCGTCGCATCGGGGATCGGCGGTGGATCAGCGGATGCAGCGGCCACGCTTCGGGCGCTTGCCCGCCGGCATGACGTCCCCACAGAAGACCCGCGTCTGGTCGACATCGCCGCCGGTTTAGGCGCCGACGTACCGGCATGTCTGTCCGGCCAAACGGCTTTCGGCACGGGCAAGGGCGACGCGCTGGTGCCACTGGGTCGCTGGCAGGGAACACCCGTCCTGCTGGTCAATCCAGGAGTCGGCGTATCAACCGCCGCCGTTTTTCGCGGATGGGACGGCGTGGATCGTGGGGCGCTCGATCCAAACAGGCCCGAGAACGGCCGCAACGATCTGGAACCCCCTGCCCGCGCGATGGCGCCAGTGATAGCAGACGTCGTGGCGTTGCTGGAAGCGCAGCGGGGCGTGACGCTGGCGCGCATGTCGGGCTCGGGCGCGACCTGCTTCGCGCTGTTCGAAGAGGCGGCGGATCGCGACGCTGCCGGCCGCGCCGTGACGGCAACATGTGCGGATTGGTGGCAGCTGGCGACGACGCTGGCATGATCACGCTGGACCGGATGGGCGCCGTCACCCGCCTGACGATGAACCGCCCGGAACGCCGCAATGCCATGGGCACCGCGCATTGGCTGGCCTTCGCCGAAGCGGTGGCACAGGTGCCGCGCGATGCGGCGGTGGTGCTGCTCAGATCCGCAGTGCCGGGCACATTCTCGGCCGGCGCCGATCTTAAGGAGATAGCCGGGCTGGCCGATGCGCCCGAGGATCGCGCGCCGTTCCGTCTGGCCCTGCGCACCGCCGCCGACGCGCTAGCGGATCTGCCCATGCCGGTCGTCGCTGCAATCGAGGGTGGGTGCCATGGCGCCGGCTTCGCGCTGGCGCTGGCGGCGGACCTGCGGATTGCCGGCCCGGCGGCGCGCTTCGCCATCCCGCCCGCGAGGCTCGGCATCGGCTATCCCGCAGAGGATCTTGGCCGTTTGAGCGCCCTGGTCGGCCCGGGACAGGCCGCGCGGCTGCTGTTCACCGCCGAGACGATCGATGCGACCGAGGCGCATCGCATCGGGCTGGTGGAAGCGATCGGCGACGGGGCGGTGGTGGCGGACGCGATCGCCGCCAATGATCCGGCCGCACTCGTCACGCTGAAGGCAATGCTGCGCGATCCTGCCGATCCCGGGCATGGCCGTGCCTTTGAGGACAGTTTCAGCAGCGCGCGTTTCCGCAGCGGGACGCAACGCTATCGTTGATCGCGAGCGGCGGCCGCGCGATATCATGACCATGCCGATCGATCAGTCCCTGCCGTTCATCCCCGTCCGCATCGCCGTGCTGACCGTATCCGACACACGCGGACTGGCGGAGGACCGATCCGGCGACGCGCTTGTGGCGCGATTGTCGGATGCGGGGCATGTGCTCGCCGATCGCCAGATCCTGCGCGACGACACCGACATGATCGTTGCTCGGCTGCATGCGTGGATCGAGGACGAGTCGGTCGATTGCGTGATCACCACCGGCGGAACCGGCGTCACCGGCCGCGACGTGACTCCCGAGGCGGTGGAGCGAGTGGCGGACAAGATGATCCCGGGCTTTGGCGAATTGTTCCGCTGGCTATCCTACCAGACGATCGGCACCTCCACCGTGCAATCACGCGCCTGCGCCTGCGTGGCGCGCGGCACCTATATTTTCGCGCTGCCGGGATCGACCGGCGCGGTGAAGGATGGCTGGGACGGGATCTTGCGCGATCAGCTCGACAGCCGGCACCGGCCCTGCAACTTCGTGGAGCTGATGCCGCGGCTGATGGAACGATAGAGCGCGCGCCGCTTGCTGCGCGACTCGGCGCGCAACGGCTGGACGATCTCACTTCCTGAAGAGCCGGATCTGCCCTCATCGATGAGGAAGGCTCTCACGGCTTTGATCTCTGGTCGGGGCGACAGGATTCGAACCTGCGACCCCCACACCCCCAGTGTGATGCGCTACCAGGCTGCGCTACGCCCCGACCGAGACGCGCGCCCCTACGCGGCGCGCGCCCAATATGCAAGCGGCGATCAGATCAGCTTGCGCCAATGCTGCCCGTCCCAGGCGTCGATCGACATGGCGCTGGGCGAATGATCGCGCAGCGCACGGCCGAATGCCTTCTGGTGATCGGCTTGCCCATGAGCGGCGAGCGCTTCGGGGCTGGCCCAGCGCTCGGCGACGCGCACCAGATCGGGGTCGGCCGCGTCAAAGGCGAAGCTATATTCCTCGCATCCCTCCTCGGTGCGCACCTTTGCCGCATGTTCGGCCATCAGGTTCGCGGCCTTGGCGCCCTCGCCGGCGCCCAGCTTGATCGTGCCCATCACCAGGATCGTCATTCACCTCTCCTCTTCACCGTGCCCGTTCAACATGAACTGTCATGGGCCAGTCGACACCTCACGTACCTGCGCCGGCGAGTTGCGCCAAGGGCGCAGCGATGTTAGCGGCGCAGGCTTCCTGTGGGGCTCGTTTCCGGGCGCCATGACCCATGTGCACGCAAGGACGGCATGTTCATTTCCCCAGCTTATGCCCAGACGGCGAGCGGCGCCGGAGCGCAGGGGGGCCTCGCCGGCTTCCTCAGCCTCGCGCCCCTCGTTCTCGTCTTCATCGTCTTCTATTTCCTGATGATCCGCCCGCAACAGCGCCGGATGAAGGCGCTGCAGAATGCCGTCGCCGCCGTGAAGAAGGGCGACACGGTCGTCACCGCCGGCGGTGTGGTCGGCAAGGTGACCAAGGTCGAGGAACAGTTCGTCGAGGTCGAGATTGCGCCGAACACCCGCATCAAGGTCGTCAAGGCGACGCTCGCCGAGGTGACGGCGCTCGGCTCCAAGCCGGCGAACGACTAAGAACTGGGCCGCCAACATGCTCGATTTCCCGCGCTGGAAGGTCGCCTCGATCTGGCTCACGATCGCCGTGCTGTGCGCGCTGGCCATCCCCAGCCTGATCCCGCAGCGCATCACCGATCAATGGGGCATCAACCTGCCCCGCATCAATTTGGGGCTCGACCTCGCCGGCGGCAGCTATCTGCTGCTGGAGGCGGACGTGAACGACGTTGCGTCCAATCGCCTGGAGGCGATGCGCGAGCAGGTGCAGACGGAAATGCGCCGACAGGATCCGCGGATCGAGATTGGTGACATCTCGACGCGTGGCGGCCGGCTGTCCTTCCTGCTGCGCGATCCCTCGCAGGTCGATGCCGCACGCGAACGGCTGCTCGCGATCACCGGCGGCGGCGTCGGCATGACCGGCCAGCGCGAGTGGGACATCCAGGTGGTTGATACCAGCCGGCTGGTGCTCACCCCCACCCAGGTGGGCCTGAACCAGGCGGTGGACACCGCGATGGGCGATGCGACGGAAGTGGTCCGCCGCCGAATCGACGAACTGGGCACGCGCGAGCCGACGATCATCCGTCAGGGTTCGAACCGCATTGTGGTGCAGGTTCCCGGCCTGCAGAACCCGCAGGCGCTGAAGGACCTTCTGGGCAAGACCGCGAAGCTCGAGTTCAAGCTGGTCGACGAGACGGCGACGCCGCAGCAGCTGGCGAGCAAGCAGGCGCCGGCCGGCAGCCAGATCCTCGCCTATCCCACCAATCCAAGCGGCATTCCGCTGATCGCCGTGAAGCGCTCCGCCATCATCTCGGGCGACCAGCTCAGTGATGCGCGGATGGAATTCAGCCAGCAGACCAACGAGCCGCAGGTCGCCATCACCTTCGACAGCCAGGGCGGGCGCAAGTTCGCGCGGGTGACGCAGGAGAATGTGAACAAGCCGTTCGCCATCATTCTCGACAATCAGGTGATCTCCGCGCCCAACATCAACGAGCCGATCACCGGCGGGCGGGCGCAGATCTCCGGCAGCTTCACGACGGAAAGCGCCAATGCGCTGGCGATCGCGCTGCGTTCGGGCAAGCTTCCGGTGGCGCTGAAGGTCGTGGAGGAATCGACCGTCGGCCCGGACCTGGGCGAAGAGTCGATCCGCGCCGGCATCCTGGCCTCCGCCGTGGCGGTAGCGCTGGTCGTCGCCTTCATGCTCGTCACTTATGGCCGCTTCGGCGTCTATGCGAACCTCGCCGTGGTCATCAACGTGTTCGTCATCGTCGGCGTGCTTGCGCTGATCGGCGGCACGCTGACCCTGCCGGGCATCGCGGGCTTCGTGCTGACGATCGGCACCGCGGTGGACGCCAACGTCCTGATCAACGAGCGCATTCGCGAGGAACGGCATCGTGGCCGCTCGGTGGTGCAGGCGGTTGAACTGGGCTATTCCGAAGCCAGCCGCACGATCTTCGAGGCGAACATGACGCACGCGATTTCTGGCATCATCATGTTCCTGCTCGGCTCCGGCCCGGTGAAGGGCTTTGCCGTCGTGCTGCTGATCGGCATCGCCACCAGCGTGTTCACGGCCGTGCTGTTCACCCGCATGCTGACAGCAGGCTGGCTGCGCCGCACCAAGCCGAAGACGATCAACATATGATCGCCCTGCCGACCGCCTCCTTTGTCCCTGCAGACGCAGGGACCCCTGATTCCCGACGCGCGGCCCCCTTTCAGGGCCTGACGCGTCGCGCTTCCCGCCGCGGCGGGAATGACGGAAGATTGCCATGCGCCTGCTGAAACTCGTCCCTGACCATACCAACATCGATTTCGTCCGGCTGCGCGGCTGGGCGTTCGGGCTCACGCTGATTCTGTCGGTGCTCGCCATCGGGATCACCTTCGCCAAAGGCCTGAACTTCGGCGTCGACTTCGAAGGCGGGCTGATGATCGAGGAACGGTTCGCATCGCCGCCGGATCTCGATCGCCTACGCGAGGTGGTGGATGCGCAGGGGCTGGGCGAAGCGTCGCTCCAGCAGTTCGGCGATCCGCGCACGCTCACCATTCGCCTCCCCGTTCAGGAGGGCGCGGACGAGGGCGCAACCAACGCCGCCGTGAAGAAGGTGGAGACGGCCATCTCCCAGGCGTTCCCGGGCGCGACGTTCAACCGCTATTCCACCATTTCCGGCAAGGTCTCGGGCGAGCTGATCCGCAACGGCGTGCTCGCCGTGGTGCTGGCCGTGCTCGGCATTGGCCTGTTCGCGATCGTTCGCTTCGAATGGCAGTTCGGCGTTTCCACCATCGCAGCGATCGTGCACGACCTGCTGATGACGCTGGGTTTCTTCGCGCTGACGCAGTTCGAATTCGACCTGAACATCGTGGCCGCGGTGCTGACCATCATCGGCTATTCGATCAACGACAAGATCGTCATCGACGATCGAATCCGCGAGAACATGCGCCGCTATCGCAAGATGGACATGCGCGAGATCGTGAACCTGTCGGTCAACGAAACGCTGCCGCGCACGGTGATGACCTCCGTCACCATTCTGCTGGCGCTGGGCGCGCTGCTGTTCCTGGGCGGCCATGTGCTGCGCGGCTTCACCGCGGCGATGATCCTGGGCATCGTGGTCGGCACCTATTCGTCGATCTATGTCTCGTCGTCGCTGCTCATCACCCTTGGCCTGCGCGCAAACCCGGCGCCGGAGAAGGTCAGCCGCGGCGGCATCGACAATGCCGAGCGGATCGTAACCCGCGGGGAGTGACGCGGCCGTGAAGATCAACCGCGATCGCGATGCCGGCGGGCCGGTCGTTCGCGGTTTCACGCGCACTGGCTTTCGCCTGGACGATGCCACGGTGCTCGATGCGGTGCTGATGACCGTGAGCGAGGCGCAGGCCTGGACGCCGCCCGCCTTGTCGGATCTGGACGAGGCAGCGCTCGCGGCTATCCTGACCCCGGCGCCGGAGTTCATTCTGATCGGTACCGGCGCCACCCTCGCCCGCCCGCCACGCGCGCTGGTGAATGCTCTTGAAGCGCGCGGCATCGGGGTGGAGGCGATGGACAGCCGCGCCGCCGCCAAGGCGTGGGGCGTGCTGCGCAGCGAAGGGCGGCAGATCGCCGCGGCGCTGTACCCGCTTGATGCCTGAGAGCGACGGCCCACTGGCTCTTCGCATAGCGGAAGTGGCCGAAGGACGGCTTGGCCCCGACTAAGCCAGTCCCTTTCCACGCCTCTCCAATAAGCCTACCCCAGGGCGAGGGAGAAAGAGGCGATGGCGACCGACAAGGGGACCGTATCTTTTATTGTTGATCAGCTGTCCGGGGCCGGTGACGTCACGGCGAAGCCGATGTTCGGCGAATATGGCCTTTATTGCGCCGGCAAGCTGGTGGCGCTGATCTGCGACGGGCAGCTCTTCATCAAACCAACGCCGGGTGGGCGGGCTTTAGTTCAGGAGTGCATGGAAGCAGCGCCGTATCCTGGAGCCAAGGCTTGCCTGCTGATCGATCCCGAGCTTTGGGACGATCGCGACCTGCTGGCGGCGCTGGTCGAGGTCACCGCGGCGGAGCTGCCGGCGCCGAAGAAGCGCGCGCCCCGCAAGACCAGGTCGGCGTAGAGGCCCCTCCCCCGAACGGAAGAGGGGCGCTGTGCGTCAGGCTGCCGCAGGCCGGCGGGCGAAGATGCCGAAGCCGGCGATCACGGCGTAGCAGATCACCGGCAGCACCAGGGCGAACGCCAGGCTGCCGGAGGCATCGGCGAGCGAGCCATAGAGCGGCGGGACCACAGCGCCGCCGACGATGGCGGTCGCGATCACGCCCGAACCCTCGGCAGCGCGTTTCCCCAGCCCTTCCGACGCGAGACTAAAGATGGTCGGGAACATGATCGAGTTCGCAAGCCCGACCGCGATCAGGGCCCAGCCGGCCGCCACACCGCCCATGTTCGCCGAGAACAGGATCAGCGCAATTGCCGCGGCCCCTGCCGTCGCCAGCACCTTACCCGGCGAAACGACGCGCAGGATGCCGGAGCCGATGAAGCGGCCCAGCAAGGCGCCACCCCAATAGAAGGGGACGTAATTGCCCGCAGTCTCAAGCGGCACGTTCCACACGGTCGGCTGCGCCAAATAGACCACCAGGTTCGACCCGATCGCCACCTCCGCGCCGACATACAGGAAGATGCAGGCGACGCCGAAGGCGAAGCGCGGACGCGATAGCAACGTCAGCGCGTGAAAGATCGAGCCGGTCTGGTCCTGCTCCTCCTGAAGCCGGTTGCGGCGTGTCCAGACCACTCCGGCGATGACGAGCAACGCCACTGCAAGGCCGATATAGGTGTGGACGATCGCCCGCGAGGCCTCGATCCGATACGCGTCGAGCGCCGGGCCGCTGAGCGTCGCCGCACTGACGCCGGCGAGGCTGCCGAGGATCAGCGTGGAGCCGACGCGCGGGAAAATGGTGGTGCCAAGCGAGTTGAACGCCTGGGCGAAGGTCAGGCGGCTGTGCGCCGTGCGGGGTGGCCCCAGCAGTGAAATCAGCGGATTCGCAACGACCTGCACCACCGTGATCCCAGCACCCAGCACGAACAATGCCAGCAGGAACATGGCAAAGGTGGCAGAGCTCGACGCCGGGATGAAGAGCAGGCAGCCGACGGTCATCAGGACCAGGCCGAGCGTCGCGGTGCGCATATATCCTGCCCGCCGAACTACCGCCGCGGCCGGAAGCGAAAACAGCAGATACGCCAGGAAGAACGCGGAATTGACCAGATTTGCCTGGGCGTGGCTGAGGGTGAAGAGCTCCTGCAGCTTCGGCATCACGATATCGTTCAGGCTGGTGATGCCGCCGAAGATGAAGAACAGCGCGAACACGAACCATCGCAGATCGGGCGCATCGACATAGGTGCCGTCCGCTCCTGCCGTTTCCTGAGCCGCGTTGTTGGCGTTGGTCGCGCCCTGGGCAAATGCCATCAAGAAAATCCCTTTTCGAGAACGCATAAGCGTTTACCTCGAAAAGCTCGCGGGGCAACGCGTCAGGCGTGGCGCGCGTACCACCATTGCACGGTGGCGGGAAACGGGGTCCAGACACCCGTCCTGATCCCGGCGTAGCGCAGCGCATCACCGATCCACGCATTGCAGGTGTGGAACGCGGTATAGCGGCCATATGCCTGATAAAAGGCGTCATTGCCGAAGTAGCCGGGGTAGCGCCTGCCGCCCCGGACCAGCGATGCCTGAACATAGGCGGCAAGACGGCGATATTCGGCCGGGCGGACGATTAGGCGGCGCACCGTCCGGTCCGACGCCGGCGCCGGTACGTGATCGACATGCACCAGCGTCTCATTGCTGCCCCAAGCCGCAGCCAGCACCGTGCGGAGCCTGAGATCGGCCCAGGTCGGCGTTTCGAGATAAAAGTCCCGCTCGCCCCAGCCAACGGAAATATGATCATGGCCGGCATAGCGGCCATCCCTCAGGTCACTGCCGGGGAAGATCGGCCGCCAGTCAACGCCGGCCGCCCGCTTGGGCATGACGATCCCGACATGAATGCCGTTCGACTCCACGTACAACGTCACGCCTTGCTCCGGCTCGCTCCAGGCCTTGTTCGAGGGGATTGCGCCAACGATCCACCCGGTGATCGGATAGGCAGCGATGAGGCTGAGCAAGGTTGCGGCAATGTCGAGGAAGCGGGAACGGCGCACCGTTTTAGCTTAGCAGCGGGATGGCTCCGGAGCCATGACGGCATGGCGATGGAAGTTTCGCAGAGGTTTCGTCCTGCCGAAGGTACTTCTGCCTCGAGAAATCAGCGCGATTTCGGGGCAGGCTAAGCACGATCCTTCCCGGAAGGCCGCACAGCAAAAAGGCCGCGTCGTGGTGGGCGCGGCCTCGATGTTCTCGCAGTGACCAGAAGCTCAGTTCGGGCGGCCGATCCCCGCGATGGTGCGGTTGATCAAAGTCCGGTCCGCATCGGCGCCGTGTCGTTCGGCAATTAATGCCGCGGCAGCGCTGGCAGCCGCGGCGGCCGTCTTCGCACGAACCTCTGCCAGCGCGGCGCGCTCGGCAGCGGCGATCTTGTCCTCGGCCATCTTCGCACGGCGCATCACCAGCTCGTCGGCATCCGACTTCGCCTTGGCAATGATCACTTCGGCCTCGTGATTGGCCTGCGCCGCCATTTCGCCGGCGGTCTTCTCCGCGTCGGCGATCTTGCGCGCATACTCATCACGAAGCGCTTCAGCCTCGGCGCGAAGCGTCTTGGCTTCGTCGAGCTGGCGGCGGATGTCGGCAATCTGGCGATCCAGCCCGCCGACGATCAGTGCCGGCACCTTCTTCCAGATGAGGATCGCGAACAGCACGATCATCGCCAGCGACACCCAGACGGTGCCGTTCAGACCAAGCAGCTCGGGATCGACATGGTGGTCCGGCCCGCCCTCCGCGACGCTGGTGCTCAGCGCCTCGGTGCCTTCGGCGCTCATGCCTTCTGCCTCTGCGGCATGCGCGAGGTTCTGCGCCACCTGGGCAGAGCCGCCAGCCGCGGCAGTCAGGATGATGAACTCAGCCATGTGCCATCGCCGCCTTCACAGCGCCCCTTGCTTCGTCCGCCGACACCTGCACGCCCGAAACGCGCGCCACGATGTCCTGCGTGGCTTCCGCCGCAACCGCCTCGATCTCGTCGAGCGCGCGCTGCGTGGCTGCCTTGATATCCGCCTCAGCCGCCGCGATCCGATCAGCCTGCTGCTGGCCAGCAGCGTTCAGCGTCTCTTCGCTTGCCTTGGCAGCACGCTGGCGTGCCTCCGCGACGAGCGCCTGAGCCTTCTCGCGATTGGCCTGGTCGCGCACGCGCCAGTCCGCCTCAACCTTGTCGGCTTGGTCGCGCGCCGCGGAAGCGGCAGCAAGATCCGCAGCGATCGAGTGATCGCGCGCATCGATCGTCTTCTGCACCTTGGGCAGCATGCCGCGACCCACGATGAAGAACACGGTACCGAAGGTGACGACCAGCCAGAACAGCTGGGACGCCCAGGTTGCGGCAAGTTGGGAGATCTGAGGCATCTTGAACCCTTAACCTCCCGTCCGTCCGCGCCTTGCCGGCCCGAACACCGCACCACGCGGGGCGGAATGGGCCGGGGCCGCGCGAACGGCGGAGGATCCGTATCGTGTTAGGCGACGAAAACCAGGATCATCGCGACAACGAACGAGAGCAGACCGAGAAGCTCGGCACCGGCGAAACCGATGAAGAGACGGCCCTGCTGTGCGTCGGCCGCACCCGGGTTGCGCAGCGCGCCCTCGAGGAACTTGCCGAACACGTTGCCCACACCGAGCGAGGCGAGGCCCGCACCCACAGCGGCCAGACCGGCGCCGAGCAGCTTTGCGGCTTCTGCGTCCATTTCAGTAACTCCCTATCAAAATCAAAAGGTTGGATTGAACAATACGAGACTTAGTGCAGATTGACCGCGTCGTTCAGGTAGAGCGAGGTCAACAGCGCGAAGACATAGGCCTGGATCCCGGCGACCAGCAGCTCCAGCGCGGAGATGCCGACCATCAGGCCGAAGGAGGGAATACCGACCAGCAGGCCGATTCCGGCACCGGCATTGCCAGCGTTGATCACGAAGCCCGCCAGCACCTTCAGCAGCACGTGGCCGGCCGTCATCGCGACGAACAGTCGCAGACCAAGGCTGAACGGGCGCACCATGAACGAGACGAACTCGATCAGCGGAATGACCGGCAGCAGCCACCAGGGCGTGCCATGCGGCACGAAGAGGCTGAAGAAGTGCAGGCCGTGACGCCAGAAGCCAACCACCAGAACGATCGCGAACGAGAGGATCGCGAGAATGCCGGTGATGGTGAAATGGCTGGTGAAGGTGAACGGATGAACGCCGACCACACCCAGCGGCAGGAGGCCAAGGACGTTGGCGAACAGGATGAACATGAACAGCGAGAAGACGTAGGGAACGTAACGCTTTCCCTCCGGCCCGATGTTCGATGCCAGCATGTTGTCGATGAAGCGAACCACGCTTTCGACCATCACCTGGCCACGGGTGGGGATAAGTTTGCCCTTGGTGCCGAGCGCCATGAAGGCAATCAAGCCCACCGCAGCCACCGCCATCCACATCGCCGAATTGGTGAAGGCGATGTTGTAGCCGGCAATCTGCCAGTCCTGAGTGCCGAACAACGGCTCAACCAGGAACTGGTGCATCGGATCGATCTTGCCGCCGCCTTCCGCCACGCCTGTTTCCCTTAACGAAAGCGCCCGATTACTTCGGGCGCTGGCTAGAAATCCGAATGATGTTTCTGAACGCGACGATCGTCCCGAGGGCGAGCATCACGAGCAGACCCCAGGGCTGCGTGCCCGCGAATCGGTCGATCACCCAACCGATCAGCGCGCCGCCGACCATCCCGCCGATCAGTTCGGCCAAGACGCGGTTTCCGAGGCGATAACCGCCGTCGGATTCCGCCTTGCCCGCCCCTGTCCGGTGCGCCTCGTCCGCTTGCGCCGCCTTCAGCCGCTCATCGAGCGAGGTGAGACGTGCATCGGTGCCGAGGGTGTCTGGTCCGGGCTCGTTTTCTGCCATCCAAGCATCCCCCAGTGTTTTTGGGCAGGCGCACGGAAGCCAAGTGGCGAGCCCGCCAAGGCACGGCTCGGTTAGCCGGGGGGTCCGGGGGTGTCAACACTCCCGCAACCTCGTGTTCATGTTGCCGAAACATGGGAAAGGCGTCGCGAGCGTCGCGGCGGTGGCCCCATCCTTCCGGGCTTGTGCCGGTGTTCGGCGCGCCTTCAACTCGCAAGGCGCGACTGTGGAACAGGCGAGATGCCGGCGCCTGGCCGGCATGCCCGCGACGGCGTTAACAGGGGTTCCGACTGATGGAAATCAAACGCACCGCGGGTCGCGAGTCGGCGCGCCGGCACCGCGAGTCGCCCATTCGCCCGAAGGAGTACGATACTTTTCTCCGGACGCTGTCTGCTGAATGAGATTGCAGCCGCTGGTGAAGGCCAATTGCTCCACGGTCGCGCCCGACGCCTGCGCCTTCTGCGTATAGGCCGCCTTCCGCTGAATGTTGATCGCGTTGACCAGCGCGCGCAGATCCGCCGAGCCGGCCCCCACCACGCCGAGATAGCCGTCCGGCTGCTCGCCCACCTGCCCCGCGGCACGCGCGGCGGCATAGGCCGGATCACGCTGCGCGAATGCGGCGGCCGACACGCCCGTCAGCGCTATCGCCGCAGCTGCCATCACCATCGTTTTCGTACGCATCGTCAAAAGATCCCCGGGTTCTGCTTGATCAGCGACTTGGCCTCATTGTCGAGGCGATACACCACTTCCTGCGTGACGCTGATGTTGAGGTTGATGACGATCGGCTTGTCCGGCGCGGCGACGTTGACGCATCCGCCTGTCACCACACCCAATCCGATCGCCAGCCTCTTCATCATCACCACCAACGTCGTGCGCCCCTGATGCTTCGTCAATGTTTCGCTCCTGGCATAATATCGCTTGCGGGCGGCTGAATGGTTGGCGGTGAGGCGCGCTTGTTCTGTTCCTCGAGCAACGCGGGCAGGTTGCGGTCGATCAGGCGCTTGGGATCATAGAAGCTGGCGGCCGAATCGATCAGGCCGCGGAAGGGTGCCTTGATGCGGACGTTGAACACGAACGGCAGCTTCTGGAGGCGGCGGACGAGGAAGTTGGACTTGGCCCCCTCCCCCTGGCTGACGCCGGCGAAGCGCACCTCGGTCACCATCTCGCCGGCGAGCGGCCCGTTCATGACGATCTGCAGGTTGCGGTAGCGCAGTGAGCGGAGCGCCTGGAAGGCGATGTTGCCCCAGGTGCCAAGATCCTTTTCCGTCAACTCGCCGAGATAGGCGAGGCTGCCGCCGCCTTCGCGCACGACGAGCGTGCCATTCTCGATCCGGCCGCCCGATTGATCGAACACCATCGGCAGCTCGCCATCGAACACGCCGGTCGCGTCGAGGTTCTTGAAGTCGAACTGCGTGAGGAACTGGCGCGCCTCGGCACCGTCGACGCGAAAGGTCATGCGGCGTTCCTGCGGCGATGAGAAGTCGAGCAGGGTCGGCTGAAGCGTCAGCGTGCCACCGGCAAAGGGCCAGCGGCCGCCGTTGACGCGGATCTTCAGGTGGCGGAGCAGCTGGTAGTCGATCCGACCGTCGGTGACGGCGACGCCGGGATTGATCTCCGCGACGGTGGCAATCTGGTTGGGAGCGGATTCGATGCCCAGCAGGTCGGTGAAGCGCACCTCGCCCTTGACGCCGGTGACCGGGCCGAAGGCGGCGGCGAGATCGAGCTTTTCGGTGCCGAAGGTGCCAGTAGAGGTAACCCCTCTTGGCGACCAGGCGATATCGCCCTGCCCGGCGACACGCCCCTTCACGTCAGCGATGACGCCGAACGTGAGCCGCGTGAGCTCCTCGGGCTGGAAACCATCGCCGAAGGTGATGCCGGGAACGGCGAGGTGCGCGGCGCCTTCCCCGCTGGCAAGCGCGTGGCGAATGGTGACATCGGCGACCTTCACGCTCTTGGCGGGTTCGTAGAGCGTGCCCTTGGCGGTGATCGCATTCCCGGCGAGGGTGAGCGCCACGGCACGCGCCGCCAGCGTGTTGAAGCGCGGGCTGTCCGCCGCGTCGTTCACGGCAAGTGCGCCATCGAGTGTGAGCGCGCCACCTTGAAAACGCCAATCGCCAGCGGCGTCGGAAAGGAGCAGCGGCACGTTGCCGATCTGCCCAGCACCGCCCGCGAAGGTGCCAGCGATCGCGCCCCGCGCGACACGGCCGTCCAGGGTGGCGAAGTCGAGGCGGGTTACGCTGCCCGGTCGGCCGATCCGGGCGGTGACATCGGCGAGCGCAATGGCAGCGGCGGCATGGCGCCACTCCACGCTGCGACTGGCGAGAGCGAGTGGCGATCCGCCCAGCGTACCGTCCAGCTTGACGCCGGCGGCGCGGACGCCGCCGCCGATCCGGCCACGATCGAAGCTGAACATGGCGCCATCGATCGGGCAGAGGGTCACTGCCGTATTCGCCAGTGCCAGGCCCGAGAGTGTCAGCCTGCGGACGCTCGCCGGAACGCAGGTCGAGTTCGCCGACACCCGACCATTATCTACACGCAGGGCGAGCGGCAGGCGCAGCGTGTCGATCGCGCCACCGCTCAGCGGACCCGATAGCGTCGCGACGGTGGCGAGCCGCACGCTCCCCGCGGGAGTGGCGGCGAAGCGCATGGGGGTCAGCGCAAGACTTGCGCCTTTCGCTTCGTAGCGGGCGATCGTCGCAGTGCCCTCGACCTGGCCACCGGGATGCGACTGGGTGAGTGCGATGCGGCCGGTGGGTAGCCCGCCGCCGCCGAAGCGCAGCGTGCCATCGGCGCGAAATCCGCCCCGCTCACCCAGCATCAGCCCGGCGCCCTTGCCGAAGCTGGCGGAGGCGCCTGTTGCGGCCCGCACCGTCGCGCTGCGCATTGTTATGAGCGGGCGGGCGTCGGCGGTGCCGAGCGCGAGTTCGGCGCCCAGATCGAACCGCTCCGCCGCTTGCGCCAGCGCCGTGGCGGCAGCGCCGGCGAGCGGCTCCAGCGGCGTGCCCGCTGCGCCTGCCGCTGCGCTGACCACGCGCGCACGGGCGGGCGCCGACACAGCCATGTCGCTGGCGTCGACCCGCCCCGCGGCCAGTGCACGTCCGGCGGCGACCCGCCAGGTGCCGGAAAAGGCGAGCGCCTTGGCGCCTATGCCGCTTGCTGCCATTCTCTCGCCGCGCAGTTGCGCCTCGCCTTGAGTGCGCTTGGCCGACCCTTCAAACCCGATCCGCCCGCCGAGCGCCGCCAGCCTCGCCCCAGGCGCGACGACCGCCGCCGTCCGCAGCGCAGCAGACCCCTGCCATTGGTCGAGCGCCGGGCTCAGCGCGACGTCGATGCGCGCTTCGGGACGGGCGACGCGGGTGTCACCGCAAGCGAGCGCGGCAAGGCGAACGGGGCCGGCGATCCGCGGGGCGGCATCGCGCACCGTAAGCTTCAGAAAGGCGGTTGGGCGGCGGGTGGTGCAGCTGCCGACAGACAGGTCGCCGCTGACCGCCGCGAGCGTGCCGCGGAAGCCATCATCGAGCCGGCCCCGGCCCGAAAGGCGCAGGCCGACGACGCCTAACGGCGTGGTGAGGCGCATGCGCGCATCGTTCACGGACAGGTCGATCGCCGGGAGCGCGAAGGGCTTCCCCGACGGTTCCGGCAGCAGCCGATCGAGTGCGCCGAGCGAGACTTTCCCGTCGACCAGCGCGCCGCGCAGCCGCACGCGGCCGGCGCGCACCGCCGTGACACGCGGGCGACCGGCGATCGAAAGGCGCGTCTCGACCCAATCGGCGACGAGATCGGGGTTGGCGGGATCGCCGATCACCACGTTCGTCAGTCGCTGGCGCTGAAAGCCGAGATCCTCGATTGCGTAACGTGCGGGAACGCCGCTGGCAGCCAGACTGCGGTCAATAAAGCGGCTGGCGATCGGCACACGGGCAGACCACAGGGCTAGCAGGGCAGCGATGATGAGCAGCGCCAGGATCAGCAGCACACGCGCGAGGCGGCGGCGGCGTGGGCTCCGGTCCTCCTGTGCGGCTGTCACCTTGCTCCTTCCGGTGCGCGAAAGAGCGGTCTCTCTAAGGAGGAAGCGCAGTGGTTGGAAGCCTCACCCCCCGTCGTCACGCCGGACTTGTCCCGTCATCGCGCACGCGTGATTTCAATTGTTGCACCCTCGAGCACGGGCGCGAGCGACAGCGCCGGTGGAGAGTTCGGTTCCGGAGCGAGGCCGGGATGACGAGGCCCAAGAGCTGATTGCACCCGCCACCCTCCCCGCCTAGCCTCAGCCGCATGGCCGACAGCGATCCCGCCGCCACCGACAATCACGGCCATCGCGCGCGGCTGCGGGAGCGCTTGCTGCGGGGTGGTGGCGAGGCGCTGCTCGATCATGAGCTCATCGAATATCTGCTGGCCCTGGCCATCCCGCGCCGCGACACCAAGCCGCTCGCCAAGGCATTGCTGCGCGAGTTCGGCGGGATCGCTGTCGGCCATGCGGCTGAGGC